>JAAFHQ010000199.1 GCA_013298445.1 Chitinophagales bacterium
TGTTGGCGTTGGGTTGCCATACGCCAGCGGTAAACCAAACCCACTATACCTGCCAGCAAGACTACAAAAAGCAAAATGGCCCAAACCGTTCGCCACCAGGGCGGGGTAATCACCACTTTGAGCGATTTGGGGCTGTTCATCCACAAGCCTTGGGCATTGGCCGCCCGCACTTTGAAGACATAGGTACCCGGTGGAACATTGACGTATTGCGCCGATTGTTCTCCTTTTATCTCTCGCCAATCAAGGTCGTAATTTTCGAGGTAAAACTGCACCCGGTTGTGGACTGGATCGTCGTAATGAAAAACTGAAAAACCAATACTGAATACATTGGCGCGGTGGCTGAGCCGAATCTGATTCATTTGCTCCAGTGGCTGAGGTAGAATACCATCGGTGCCGGGCTGGACTATTTTACCCCCAACACTTAATTCATTAAAACTCAATTCCGGTGGAATACCATTTTTGCGCATTTTGACCGGGTCAAAAACGAAAAAGCCGTTGTTGGTGCCCAGGCCCAGCTGACCTTTACCCAACTTGGTCAGTTCATATAGAGTGCTGGCAAACAAACCGTTGCTGCGGCTGTAATACGAAAAGGCCTTCAGTTGAGGATTGTATTCAATGAGTTCGCTGGAAGTGGACATCCAGATATGGCCTTCGGGATCTGCTTCCATAAAATTGACCCGACCAAGAGTAGCAGTACCCAATGCTCCGGAAGGTTTAATTTCTGCAAACTGAGCGGTCTTGGGGTCGAATGTATAAATGCCAACATCTCGGATCGCCAGCCAGAATTTACCGTCCTGGTCCTGCAAAAGTGCGCTCAACATATTGCGCGGCACCTCATTGGGCCAAAAAGAAGTAATGTCGCCTGTATTCGGGTCGAAGCGGAAAAGCCCTCCACCTTCGTTGATTTGAAACGTTCTTTCGCCAAAATTAAACCCGGCAGCCAGCCAGATTTTTCCATTTTTGTCCACGGTGGGGTAGGTGGCAAAAGTGCCCCGGCTCAATTTTAAATCCTCCTGATCTCTAAGCACCCGTTGTATAGGCTTGGACAGGGGAAAGGTGGGCAAATCATAAAATGCCAAAGAATCGTTTTGGGGGAAAAGGCGCGCCAAACCCTGAAACCCTGTGGAGATCCACAAAGAGCCATCTTTGGTTTGCAACATGCCGGTAGGAAATTTTATTTTATTGCGTCCCAAATCCGCAAGCAAAGTGCCGCCCGCTGAATATTTCAGGATGCGATTGGGGGATAAAATCCAAATATTGCCGGAACGGTCCTTGAAAATATGGCGGAGCTCCAGTTTGGCCAATTTGCGGGATTCGGCATCCGAAGGCCATGGTTCAAAAGTTTTTTGCTCCAAATGGTACTGAAAAAAACCTTCTTCGTTTTTCATCACCACCTGATTGGGACCATTGCCCACCAGCCTGAACACAAAATTAATGCGCTCATCAGGTCGATCGCTCAGGCTAAAACGTTGCAAACGATCGGAGTGGCGGCGGATTTTATACACAATTTTCCCTCGCTCACCCGTAGAAACCAGTATGGTACCATCGCGGGTTTCACAAAGGCGAAAGCAATACCTGGAGGGTAGGCGTTGCATGGGGTGGCGGCCTTGTTGTAAGGCGGTGATGCTTCCATCGGCAGGGTCATAGATGTTGAGGCCACCGCCAAAAGAACCAATCCACAGTTTTTTTTGCTGGTCTTCGTGAATGAAACTCACCTGGGACAAAACCTGTTCCGCCGGGTCGTTCGAGCTTTTCCCCTTCCAATTCATAGGGTCAATATCCCGTCGGGTAAAGCGGCGTTTGCTTTGATCGAAGCTGTAAAGCCCGTTGTTGTTGGTACCCACCCATAGTTGGCCTTTTGAATCTTCCTCAAGCGCCATGATCGCGTTGGTAGGGTTATTGCCTAGGTTTAGATCAAAACGGGTGAAGGTGCTGTTGCCTGGACTATAGCGGCTAAGGCTAAGGCTGTTCGCACCGCCGCCGCCAACCCAGAGTATACCATTCTGATCGATCAGCAAGGATTTGATGCTCTTTGCCCCAACGCTTTTGGGATCTTTGGGGTCGTGTATAAAGCGGGTAAAACGTTTGGTCACTGGGTCAAGTCGGTTGAGGCCGTCTTCCGTACCCACCCAAATGTTGCCCACGTTGTCTTGCACCATGCAGGTCACCAGATTGTTGCTCAAGCTGGTTAGGCGATTGGATTCGTGAACAAAACGGGTAAAAGTTTCCGTTTTGCGGTCAAATAAATTCAATCCGGCTTCATAAGTACCTACCCAGAGATTGTTGTTTTTGTCTACCAAACACCATTCGATATAGGAACTGGATAGAGAGTTGGCGTTCTGGGGGTCGTGGTACCAACTCTTGTATTGAAAACCATCGTAACGGTGCAAACCATCATGGGAGGAAAACCAAATGTAACCTTCTTTGTCCTGGCTAATGTTGTTGACACTATTCCCCGCAACATCTCCAGGCAATTCCAATAGATTAACATGATACCCTGGTGTAAACTGAGCAAACAGATGCATTGTGAAGAGACACAAGCAGCAGGCAAAAATAAAACGAGAGGTATAAAAATAGCGTTTCTGCATGTTCCTTATTCAAACTCTGATAAACAAATATAGCCAATTTAAGGATAAGTGAAGGGACAATGTTATTTTTGAATTTTAGAGCTTGTTTCGCTTTTTTACAAGCTGTACACCCTCAAAAGCAAACTTATCAATGCGCTGTTATAACTTAACAACAGCCAGACAACACCTTGCACAGGTCACTACCTTGATTCTGGATGGCCAACAACTGGAACAAATCCCACCCGAAGTATGGCAAATGCCTCAGTTGGAAACTTTGGATTTAAGGCGCAATGCGATAAAAGTATTGCCAGAAACCTTGAGTGAACTCAAAGCCCTGAAATTTTTATTGCTGGGAAAAAATCAGCTACAACAAATCCCTGCCCAATCCTTGCCCAATTTAGTGCAAATCGACCTGAGTGCAAATCGCTTTACCGACTTTCCTGCTGTTTTGGCCCAATCGAATCTACTTCAAAAGATCAATTTTAGTTCAAACAGGCTGCACAAGTTCCCAAATTTAACTTTTTCAGCACTCAAAGAATTGAATTTGTCGGGCAATAAAATAGCAACTTTTTTACTTTCAGCCACTTTTTTACCCAAATTGGAAAAACTGTACCTTTCCGGCAATCGGCTGGAAAAACTGGAAATTGAAGGTATCTTTTCATCGCTGGATACCCTTGATCTTTCCAAGAATCGATTGACCATTTTGCCAGATACTTGGATGGCAATACCTTTTTTAAGGCATTTTTATGTGAGCAACAATCAATTGAAGCAATTACCCACCACTCTTGGTCATTGCAATTGGCTCAAAACCTGCCACCTCGCCAAAAATAAACTCAATAGCCTGCCTGATTGTTTCACGGCCTTCCAACGCCTGGAGGACCTTGATTTGAGTGGGAATACCTTTGTCAAACTACCGCATTTACCTGCTTCCATCCGCAAACTTGATCTGGCCTACAATCAATTGACCCAAATTCCGGCCAACCCTGTTCTGCCTGGAGCCTTACGGCAACTGGACCTCAGCCACAACCCCCTTCACAACATCTCAGCGCTGCGGAAATGCAGTCAATTGACTCATCTAGGACTCAAGGGATTGGTTGCGGATGATTTAGGGCGGGATTTGTTGGCGATTCCTGCTCAGATAAGCATCAAAAGCAGCAGCAACCCCCAATGGACTAATTTGCTGAATTTTGTACGGGCCTGTCAGCGCAAAAAAACCTCCCTTCAAAACCGATCCTTGCTTTGGGAAGCGCACGAAGGAAAAATTCCGTTAAAGGCCTTGCCATTGACCCTGTTATTGCAGGGCATGAACCTGGGGATTCCCACTTTCCTCCAGCAACTCCGCAAACACTTGCTGGAGGAGCGTTCTCTCCCGGTAAATGCCGCATCCATAAATGCCCTTGCCATCATTGGGCGCAGCACTCAAAGCGTACAGGAGTTAAAAATTCGGCTGGAGCAAAAAGGAATCCATTTGTTAAAACCGGATCAATGTCATTTTTGGGTTTTGGGGAAAGCCCCTTATCCCAGCACGTTACCCGATACACAAGACATTCAATGGCTGGATGAGCGTGCTTTGGAGCAATTGCTTGGTGCAGATCTGCCCAGTTTTGATGCGACAGAGCAGCAAAATTTGTTAAACCTGTTGTTGCATCAAGACGCTGAATATGTACAACTTGCGCTGCAATTATTGAGCCAACATGGGGTTCCACTACCAATTTTGCCCTACTTGTACCTGGTTTGGCGATGGACCAAAGCAGAAAAACTCCGCCGGGATTTACGAGCCTTGCTCGAACGTTACTGGCCTACTCAACTAGTGGATATGCTGCGCAGTCGGGAGAAAATTAGCCGGGATATTTCCACCGAAACAGTAGAGGAAAGGGCGAGGGAAATCCTGGAAGCTTTGCAAAAGTATTCAGGGTCTTGAAGTGGCATAAACAAATGGTAGTTCTTGGATTACGATGAGGTCAGTTTCAATGATTTTTTTATAGATTTGTGAACCACAAAATTTCAAAATTGTCTTTTATGTCGCAAGTCCGTACCCTGCCAAATTTGGATGCAACTTATACCATCTCAGCCCAACAACAAGCTGACTATCAAAAAAATGGCCATATCCTGCTGCGCAACATCCTTTCTGAGGAGGAAATGGCTGTTTATCGCGAGGTCATTGTAAACGCAGCCGAACGTTTCAATACCGAAAAGCGTAAGTTCGAAGAGCGCGACACCTACGGCAAAGCCTTTCTACAAATCATGAACCTGTGGGAAGTTGACGAAGCCGTACGTCAATACACCCTGGCCAAACGTTTCGCCAAAATTGCTGCCGATTTGATGGGGGTAGAACGAGTGCGTTTGTACCACGATCAAGCCCTGTTTAAAGAACCCTTTGGCGGCCACACTCCCTGGCACCAGGACCAATATTACTGGCCCATCGATACCGACAATACCATCACCATGTGGATGCCCCTGGTGGACATCACCGTGGATATGGGCATGTTGACCTTTGCTTCCGGGTCAAAAGAATTGGGCTTCCTCGGCAATCTGGCCATCTCCGATGATTCGGAAGAATTGCTTGGCAACCTCGTCAAAGAAAAAGGCTACCCCATCTCCCAACCAGCCACTATGAAAGCTGGCGACGCCACCTTCCACGCCGGTTGGACCTTGCACTCTGCACCGGGCAACAACTCAGCAACCATGCGCGAGGTGATGACCATCATTTTTATGGCCGATGGTGCCAGGGTGACAGCGCCAAAAAATCAACATCAGGAAGCAGACCTCAAACGTTGGTTGATGGCCAAACCCGTAGGCAGCCTCATTGATTCGCCCCTCAATCCGCTGATCTGATGTGGTGCCAGGCAGCTATTGCCGATGGCAAAGGCCATTTTGTCATTGATACCATCGAGATTCAGCCTCCTCAGGGAGACGAAATCCTGGTTGAAATCAAAGCCGCCGGAATTTGCCATACCGATTGGGACTCCCAATCCTGGGGCAAAGCCCTGGTGATGGGGCACGAAGGCGCAGGCATTGTAACTGCTTGCGGCCCAGCCGTAAGTAGCTTGAACCCTGGCGATCCAGTAATGCTCAACTGGGCCATCCCCTGCTACAAATGTTTTCAGTGCCTGGAGGGCAACCAACACCTCTGCGAACGCAACTCTGCCGTAACAGCAGGCAACAAAATCAGTGGTGGGCATGCCACCTTCAGCTCTACCAGCTACCAGGGGCAATCCATCGAACGCGCCTTTAGCCTGGGCACTATGGCGGAGTACGCCTTGGTACGCGAAGCCGCTTGTGTCAAAATCCAGGTACCGATGCCTTTCCCCTCTGCCGCTATAGTGGGCTGCGGAGTAATGACGGGTTACGGCTCGGTGATCAATGCCGCAAAAGTCAAACCGGGAACCTCGGTGGTCGTACTGGGCACTGGAGGTGTCGGGCTCAACGTGATCCAGGGCGCCCGCATCGCCGGAGCGGGCAAAATCATCGCCATCGACGTAAATCCCGAAAGGTTGGAAATGGCCAAAACCTATGGCGCAACCCATCTGCTGCTGGCCGATAAAGCCGATACAGGCTTGTTGCAAGCTGCCCAAAGCGTCAAAACCATGACGGAGGGTCGCGGTGCTGATTACGCTTTTGAATGCACCGCCATTCCTGAATTGGGCGCAGCCCCCCTGGCCATGGTGCGCAACGCAGGTATGGCCATTCAGGTAAGTGGTATTGAGCAAGAAATCAACATCGACATGAACCTGTTTGAATGGGACAAAATCTACATCAACCCCTTATACGGCAAGTGTAACCCACAGCTGGATTTTCCCATCCTGCAAAATTTGTACACCCGCGGCGTCTTGCTGCTGGATGAAATGGTAACCAGAACCTACCCTCTGGCCGATCTCGCCCAGGCTTTCGCGGACATGCATGCTGGGAAGAATGCTAAAGGGGTGGTCATTTTTGACTGAACAGCCTGGTGAAAATTTGAAGGTTGCACACTAAAATACCCAACCATTAACAAATGAGTCAATTTTTTACCACCAAAACCGCCGAACTAGTTGGATTGCATTGGATTACCGTCAAAAGTAACGCCCTGCAAAAACGCGCCGACATTTCTGTATTTGTGCCGCGAGGCGTAACGCTCGAGCCCGGCCTTCCCCTGGTCATTCTCCTGCACGGCGTATACGGCAGTCATTGGGCCTGGGCGGCCAACGGGCATGTTCATGAAACAGCTCAACAATTGATCGACCGCGGGGAGATTGCCCCCATGATCCTGGCCATGCCTTCCGATGGCTTGTTTGGTGATGGCAGCGCTTATGTGCCCCACCAGCAGGAAAATTACGAAAGCTGGATCGTGGAGGACGTCGTGCAGGTCATGCGCGAGCAATTCCCGCAGCTCACTGCTGATTCGCCCCTGTTCATCACCGGGCTGTCCATGGGTGGTTTTGGAGCCTTGCGCCTGGGAGCCAAATACCCCGGGCTTTTCCGGGCTTTTTCAGGCTTATCTTCCATCACCCATTTTGAGCAACTCCAATTATTTGTGGCTGATTTTCCGGCACTGCAATCAGCTGCATTGGAACAGGATGGCGTACTCGATTGGCTGCAAAAAAACCGGGAGCAAATCCCCGCTTTTCGATTTGATTGCGGATCGGAAGACCTGCTGATTGAGCACAATCGGCGTTTGCACCAGGATTTGACGGCCCTGGATATTCCGCACCACTACGAAGAATTTCCCGGTGGGCATTCCTGGGAATACTGGGAAACCCACATTGCCAAAACCCTGCTTTTTTTTAATGCTTGTACCATTCAATAAGGAACGCAGAAAAATCATTTCCCCGAATTGATGTGAATAAACCAACAATACAACATGGAAAGACGTAAATTCATTCAATCCACCTTATTGGGTGCCAGCACCCTGGCCCTTGGTCAGCAAGCTTGGCCTGCTGTTTTTGGCACGCCCCCGCTCAACAAACGGGAACGCATGTTGCGCTGGCTGGAAGGGAAAATGGAAGCCTCCTACCGGCCTGCAGCCTTTTTTCTACACTTTGATGAAAAACATAAAGTAGGCTCAGCTGCCGCCAAAAAGCACCTGGAATATTTCCGCTATACCGAGATGGATTTTGTCAAAATCCAATACGAGCAGGCTTACACGCCGCTGGATTTTCTGCGTACCCCCGCCGATTGGGCCAAACTCGTGCCAAATCGCCTGGATTTTTACGCGCCACAGCTACAAACGGTGCGGGAAATTGTAAAGGCGGCAAAGAAGGAAGCCCTCATCATCATGACTTTGTATTCTCCTTTTATGTGGGCGGGGCATTGTGCGACTTTGCCCGTGTTGCTGCGCCACATGGAGGAAAATCCGGATGCCGTAAAAAAAGGCCTGGATGCCCTAACGGAAAGCCAGTTGCTATTCGCGCGGGCCTGTATGGAAATAGGGGTGGATGGTTTTTACATGTCTACCCAGGGCTCGGAAACCAATCAACTCAGCGATCCACGTTTGTTCAAGCACTACGTCAAACCCAGTGACCTGGTGGCCATGCAGGAAGTAAGCGCCAAATGCCCCTTCAACATCCTACACGTGTGTGACTACAATAACATTTATGCCAGTTATGACGCCGTGCTGGATTACCCGGGGCAAGTGGTGAATTGTAACCCGCAGTTGACGGATAAAAAACTCTCCTGGGAGGAAATTTCAACTATGTTCAAGCGGCCAACGATGGGTGGCTTGCAAAAAAATGGCGTGATCAGCAAGGGCACCCCGGAAGAGATTGAAAGTGCGGTAGCCAAGGTGATAAAGGATGCACCCAAACAGTTTATCCTGGGTGCAGAGTGTACGGTGCCGGGGACGACGGATTGGAAGAATTTGCGGACGGCGATTCGGCGGGCGCATGGGGTGAAGAAATAAAAAATGTGGTTGGGGAGTATAATTTTACTCCTCCTCCACCGCCGCCACCTGCAAAAACTGCATCTCGTACAACTGCTTGTAATGCCCATTTTCATTGCGCAGTAACTCTTCGTGTGGCCCGTATTCCTGTACCTCCCCTTTGTGCAACACCAGAATATTGTCCGCATGACGGATCGTGGACAAGCGGTGCGCAATGATGATGGAAGTGCGTTTGGCGATCATCGTTTCGATGGCAAACTGGATTACCCCTTCCGTTTCAGGATCGATGGATGAAGTAGCTTCGTCCAAAATCAGGATGTCGGGATTGAACACCAACGCCCGTACAAAGGAAATCAACTGCCGTTGCCCCATCGAGACGGTAGCGCCCCGTTCCATCACCTGATAGTCGTAGCCACCTGGCAATTTTTCGATGAATTCGTGCGCGC
>JAAFHQ010000200.1 GCA_013298445.1 Chitinophagales bacterium
AGAAAGGCATCAACAAAGACAAGGAGGGCACAACCACTAAGTACAGCCAAGAACTTACGACTCCAGTTGATGCCGAAATCAATCAAGCAAAAGGAGATATCTACTGGATTGACCACGATAAAAAAAGTATTTATCATGGAAAAATAGCGGGCACGGCCAAATCTGAGCTTTTGCTTGATAGTTTACCTAATCCCTCTTGCTTAACGGTGAGCGATGCCCAAAACCTGCTTTTTTGGGGAGACCTGGACAAACAAGCCATTTTTGTAGCTCCACTTAACAATGTAAAGAAGAAGCAAATTCTGGTAGACAGCATTGGTTATCCGGTACGCTTGGCAGTAGATGATGTGAATGGATACTTGTATTGGACCAATGATGTGGACCACAAAGTGGAACGAATAGATTTTAGAGGCAAAGAACAACAAACCTTATACGTAGGTAGTGATGGCTTTCATCCTTATGGTTTGTATATAGATGCTACAGAAAATAAATTGTACTGGACCGATTACGGTGCGGACAGAGTGTTTCGAGCAAACTTGGATGGAACAAGGCAGGAAGACTTTTTGGGTTACAGCATACCAGATCCAATCAGTATTTCGATTGGAGTGTATCCGAAAACCAAAGGATTTGAGGGCCCCGAAGAGCTTGCCTTAGCTCCAGCTAATGCGGTAGTCAGTGCAGACCATCGTGTATTTCCCAATCCAAGTTCTGGAGCCTTGAATTTTGAATTCAGCAACTTACAAGCCGAAGCCTTGGATTTATTCATCATGGATGCTCAGGGGCGTTTGATCCGCAAACTCAAAGCAGAAGGAAATCCTTTCCGATTGGACATAAGCACCCTCGTACCAGGCACCTATTTTTATCAATTCACTTCAGCAAAACAAAACTTTCAAGGGCATTTTATACTCGTTCAAAAATAAGCCTGAACACTGTTGAAATTTAAAATTCCCAAAACAAACAACATTCAGTTCAATGAAAAAGTCTATTACCCTCTTCTTAATAGTAGTATTTGCTATGGTTGAATCCTTTGGACAAGCCAATAGTGATCCAGACCCCACCCAATCCATCTTGCCACCTTCACCAACGGCGGCAGCATTTGCAAAATACGTTGACCATCCCGTCAATCACCATACTGGAACACCCAGCATCAGCATTCCACTTTGTGAGTTGTCGGGCCGAGGAGTCAGTGTGCCTGTATCCTTGAGTTATCACGCTGGTGGGGTAAAAGTCGACGAGGTGGCCTCCAATGTAGGTTTGGGTTGGAGCCTAAATGCTGGCGGGGTAGTTACCCGTACGGTAATGGGTAAAGCAGATGAAGGCCCCAATGGTTTTTTGCAGAAAGGAGCATCGGTACCTTATCCAACGGTTAGTACCACCACTTTGCAAGAGTTTGCCTCCGGAAACTGGGATGCTCAACCCGATGTATTCAACTTCAATTTTGGTGGCTATTCAGGTAAGTTTGTTCTTGATGCGAGTGGCAACCGTCGCATCATTCCTCATCAAGATCTGAAAATTGATTATACCCTTTGTACAGGATGTTCTTATCCTTTAAATGGCCAAATCATAAGCATCATCATTACCACCCCCGACGGGGTAAAATATACCTTTGGTACCACTGCTGCAATAGAGTATTCAAAAACCACTTCAAATGGATGTAAAATCCGAAATTATGATGACCCAATCGTAACCGCCTGGTACCTCAAAACCATTTACAATCCCCGCACTGAAGACCAAATAACTTTCAATTACTCTGCCAACCAAACAACATATGATTTAAACTACAATGAAACCTACCAATATCCTGCGAGTACGGGTCAACCTTCGGGTTGTGGAGGAGCTAGTTCTCAAAAGTGCATTACGGTTAAAACGGATTATGGGGTTTACCTCACTTCGATTACTTCATCAACTGGGCAACTAACGTTCACTAGCAATAGTACCCGTTCGGATATCAATACCCTGAGTGGCAATAGTCGCATTACTGAGGTCAAGTTGTATCAGGGAACAGTGCAAACCAAATCTTTTGCCTTCAATCAAAGTTTTGTGACTTCTACAGGTACTTTGCCGCCCAACGCCAGTACACTGGACAACGTGCGGATGTATCTTGATGGCATCGATGCTTTTGGGGAAGGAAATGTGTTTCTTAATACTCACACCTTTACCTATAAGAACCGCCCAGGGCTTCCACCACGCTTGTCATATCAACAAGATCATTGGGGTTATCACAACAGCAATACCGCCAATCAGCTGACTCCGGCACCAGATAGTACCCTGGCTACTTTGAACTATATTCGGCAGCATTTTGTAACCTTTGCCCCAGCTAACCGAGCACCACATGCCACCAATGCACAAAATGGTATTTTGGAAAAAATTACCTATCCGACCGGGGGATTTGTGCAGTATCAATATGAAGGGAATGAGTTGGCAGTATGTTCCAATCAAACGAGTGTACAAACCCTCACTGCCACTGCCGCTAATGAATATCCTGGCTTTCCTGAAGCCGTATACCAGTACTTTACGTTGGATTATACTCAGCCTGTAACGATTACATACGATATTCTGAAAATTGGACACCGACAAAACGGAGCTTTTGTAAAATTAAAAAACTCTAGCGGTGCCGAGGTTTTTGAGATGGGTGGAGCGGCCAATATCGTCAATCCAATTATTTTGCAAGGGAGTACAATTCTTACCTTGCCAGCGGGTACTTATACCCTTGAATCACAAGTATTTCGGGGCCCCGATCCGCTTGCTCCGCCTCCTTTCAATACGGAGAATGAATTTGCATCCATTGCAGCCACGTATCAGAAAAATGTAAGTAATTATGTTACCAATGTACTAACAGGCGGCTTGCGTATTAAACAAATCACGGTAGATGATGGAGACGCTACCACGAGCAACAACATCATCAAAGCTTACAAATACCATCGTGCCTCAGAAACTTGCACCAATGGCTCTTCTGCGGCCTACTTTGGTAAACCCGTAAAATACCTCACCAACGAAGCTTCAATTATCCCTGGTTCAGGAGGTAGCTGTAGTACTCAACAATGCGATTTTTTACGGCTTGGTTCGGCCAGTATGCGCAACCTAACAGGGTATAGCGGCAATGTTGTAGGTTATGAAGAAGCTTGGGAGTGGGATGGACTGAATGCAGAAAACGGCAAGAAGTACTACAAATTCAACATTATTCTGGATGGAGACCCTCAAATGGGCCCAAACCCCGACAATGTTTTCCTCAACACACCCCAAATTGACAATGCCTACAAAAGTGGAAAACCACTCCAGGAGAAGGTATTTAATGCCAGCAATCAAATCCTTTGGGAAAAACTATATGAATACAATTTCAGTGAAACAGTAAATAAAACTTCGGTTAAGGCGATGTATTCCCAAGGAGGTATTCCTTGCCATGTGCACCTACCCCAGTGCCAACCAATACGATCGAATATGCCGTAGAATGGTACGATGTCGTCTCCCAATGGGTGTACCTTACCAAAGAGACCGAAAGAACTTATGCTCCGGGCACCGCAAATTTCGTTGAAAAAATCACAGATTATCAATACGATGTTCCTTCTGGTCGGCATACCATGCCAGTAGCGACAATTACTACCAATAGCGATGGCATCCAATATGTCCAACGCAGTAAATACCCCAAGGAATATACCACTACAACCCTCAGCGATTGGGCGGCCTATGCCATTAAAGACCTAGTCGATGCCAACATCATCAATGAACCCATTGAAACGGTACAATTGGTCAAAGCCTACAGTGGCTGCCCGGAACAAGCAGTTCGAGGCCGAATCGTCAAATACCATACCTTTGGCTCACAACGCATTTTACCACGTGAAATCTGGCTATTGGGCACCACAACACCCATTGGTAGTTTTCCTTATTCCTCTATCAATGGCAGCGGCTTATTTACCTTTTCTGGCAATTACTACCATTACAGCACCACTGATACCTACGACATGCAGGGCAATTTGCAGACCTATGCACGCAAAGATGATCAGGTGTCTTCCCTGATTTGGGGGCATAGTGGACTGTTGCCCACTGCTGCGGTAAAAAACGCCACTCCTCCCGAAATTGCCTACACCAGTTTTGAGGAAGAAAGCCAAACGGCCAGTGCCAACGGAGGTTGGGTACTTACAGGCACTACCGGAGGTTGGAATAGTGCCCTTGGGTTTGCTCAAACGGGATTGAAAGGCTTTAATCTTAGCGACCAACGGTATGCAGAAAAAAGCAGCTTAGCTACCGGAACATACGTGGTGGGTTTTTGGTATAAAGGTGGACAAGTGCGCATTCTGAAGGGTAGCACTTTAGTTGTGGCGTCGCCAACGAGTACAGGCTGGGCTTGGTTTGAATACAAGGTGGCAATGGCCGGAGAAGTTCTCAAATTAACAGGTAATTCCTCGACGGTATACATCGACGAAGCGCGAGTCCATCCAATTGATGCCCTCATGACGACGTACAGCTACGATGCCCAGCGCAAGTTATTGATCAGTGTAGCGGATCCTAGTGGAACCCCGATGACCTATGAGTATGATTTTGTCCAGCGCCTCAAAACAGTGTTTGATGTCAATCGCCATGTGCAACAAGCCCTGGAATACCAATACAAAATTGGAGGAGCGGCACTCAATTCGGTGAAAACCCGCGACGTATTGATCAGCGGGGTAGCCGATTACGCAGCGGCTAATGCCCTGCCCGACGCCGATGTCAGACCTGTATTTGCTTACCTGGACGGCCTGGGGCGCCCCATTCAAACAGTGGCAGTAAAAGAATCAGCAGGTACCAAGGATATGGTGAGTTACCAGGAATATGATGCTTTTGGTCGAGCGCCCTATCAATACCTGCCTTATACAGAAACCTCCAATAGCGGCGCTTATCGCACAAGTCCATCAAGTGGTCGATCTTCTTTTTACCTGGCTTTATTTGGCTCCTCGGATGCAGGATTTGCTTATAACCGAACAGAGTTTGAGGCTTCACCTTTGAATCGGCCTTTGATCCAGCGTGCACCTGGCATCCTCTACAACCCCAAACCTGTACAAACAAACTATGCCACTAACGGAGCCAATGAGGTGCGCAATTTTAAAGCATATGGCTTCTATCCAGCCAACTCTTTGACTAAAATTCAGGTGACAGATCCTGATGGGAAATTATCCACAACCTATACCGACAAGCTGGGGCGCAAGGTCATGACCAATCAAGGCAATGCTCGCACCTACTATGTGTACGATGATTTTGGCAACCTACAGGCCGTTCTTCAGCCAAAATTTAGCGATATAGGACATTTAAGCCCCAGTACTTTGTGGAACGACGCCAGCTTAAACAACCTCTGCTTCAAATACACCTATGATGACCGCCAAAGGGTGAGCACCAAAACAATTCCAGGAGCCGGTACGACTACTTTCTATTACGATCGCCTGGATCGATTGGTACTAACCGTAGACGCCAACAACGTAAAACTCTTTACCAAGTATGATATTTTGGGGCGCCCAGTACTGACCGGACGTTATCTGGGCAATCTTACGCCCAATGCTACCAATGGCTTGTATGAATCGGCTACTTCCGGAAATGATCCCCTTTTTTACACCCAAAATCAAACTTTTCCAAGCACACTCTTGCGCATTTTTACAATGACCTATTATGATGGTTATGATTGGGATTTAAACGGTACTGTAGACCCCAGTGAGCAATATGCTCCCTTACCTACAGGAATAATTGCTCCCTATCAAAATTACGTACAACCTTACAATTGGGTTAGGGGCAAACCCACCTGTGTGAAAAGTGCATTACTGCCCACCGATCCCTCTTTTATTATCAGCAACTATTACCGAACGGCTTCGTATTATGACATCAAAGGTCGAGTGATACAAACCAAGGCGGAAAACCATCTTGGAGGAACCGACATTACCAACGTAGCTTACACCTTTGCTGGTTGGGTCAAAAACACCCACCGGGTACACAGTGCTACGCCTCCGGGTGGAGTGCTGACCACTTTAACGATTCAGGAGCGTTTCGAGCACGATCATTCAGGCAGGGTGTTAAAGGCGTTCCACAAAATGAATACCGCTGCAGAAGTACAAATCAGTGAAAGTGCCTACAGCGAACTGAATTTGCTGAGCAACAAAAAATTGCACAAGAACGGCAGCCTCTTTGTACAAACGCTGTACTACACCTACAACATTCGCAATTGGTTGACGCGCCTCAATGACCCCGCCAACCTGGGTAGCGACGCCTGGGGGATGGAACTGGTATACGGCCCTGGAGATCAGACCTTAAACTCCAATTACACCAGTGGCCAAAACGCCAACTACAATGGCAACATCACGATGATCAAATCGCGCACCCAGGGCCAAAGTGTAACCCCCACTTACGGCTTCATGTACGATGGCCTCAACCGCCTGACGGCAGCCTACTACGGAGAAAAAGGAACTTCCACCTACTCCAACCTGGATCGTTATACCGAATATCAAAGTTATGACCTCAACGGAAACATTCTTTCTCTGGACCGCTATGGCTTAGCCGGGGGCTCGGCAGGCCAGATTGATGACCTGACCTACACCTATACCCTGAACAGCAACCAAATTTCGGGCATTACCGAATCGGTGACCAATACCACTTTTCGCGACAAAGGATTCAAATACTACAGCACGGGCACTTACACCTACGACGCCGCAGGTAATGTGACCAACGAGCCCTCCAAAGGCGCGGTCATTGCCTACAACTACTTCAATTTACCTCGCTTGCTGACCCTCGGCAGCAATACCATCGAAATAGAATACGATGGCGGAGGCAACAAACTGCGCAAAACCGTAAAACAAGGCACCACCACCCTCTACATTCAAAACTACTTGGGCGGCATTGAATACAATAGTGGCCATCTGGAAGCCGTTTTCCATGCAGAAGGCCGGGTGTACAATACGAATGTGGGTACGGGCAACACTACACCAGCTTTTCGGTACGAATATGCTATCCGTGACCACTTGGGTAATACGCGTATCTTGTTCACCGACAAAAACAACAATGGCGTGCTGAACGTAACTGCTGGAACAGACAATGAAATCATTCAAGAGAATCAGTACTACCCCTTTGGGATGAACCAGGAAGGGGCTTGGATGAATGATGCGGCGGCGAAGGATACGAAGTATCAGTATAACTCGAAAGAACTCAATGATGATTTTGGGCTCAATTGGAGTGATTATGGGGCGAGGTGGTATGATGCGGCGATTGGGAGGTTCGGAAGTACTGATCGATTTGCTGAAAAGTATTCTTTAATGACGCCTTACCAATATGCAGCTAATAATCCGATTAAGTTTATCGAAATGAACGGTGATAGTGTAAAAACATTCTTTTATAATCAAGAGGGAACCCAAGTAAATGATGTACCAGAAGTAGTTCAGCAAATGTTCAACAGTGAGTATGGTATTTCAGTTGCTTATAATGCAAAGACCAATATGCTTTACCAGTCAGGTAAAGTAGAAACCAGAAATACTACTTCGACACCTGGTGTAGCACTCATCGAGGGGGTATTGGGCGAAGTAAATTCAACAGTAACCCTTGCTTTTGGATATAATTTAGGGGAGGATGATGGAAAGGGTCCAAGTGCAGTAGCATTTGGTCGTCATTCAGGGAAACGAGGAGCTGGATTAGCGATGGTTGACCTAGCTGATTTCAATGAAGACGGTACAATAAAATATCATGAGCGAAATGAGAAATTCCATGAAAGATCTTTTAACCTCGGTAGAACTTTTGAACATGAATTCTTCGGGCATGGAGTGCAAGGATTTCCAGGTGGTACTTGGGGAGAAGGAAAAACATCAGATTATGTCGATAAGTATTTTGCAAAACCTGCAGGGATTCCAACTAGGAACGGCTATAGTGATAGGTTTTCCAATTTTGGGCAAGTCATTCCTATTGTTAAGTACGCAAAGGTACTTGAGAAAATTAAGAAACTAATTAATACTGCTCCTTACCAATAATGAACTTTAAAAATCTTTCGATACATGAAGACTCAATTTTGGTATTTATTCATTTTGCTTGCATGGAGTTGTACCCGACATATGGAACGACTAGGCGATAATAAGCAAGAAGGCTTTATCAATAAGAGAATCAAATTTGTTGATTATTCAAAAAAATCAGCAAGCTACCAACCATTGAGTGGTATTCTACTAAAAGTGGATTCGCTTTCATTTTTTAGAGATACCACTACCATTGAATTCGGAAATATAAAAACAACCTGGAGTGTATACTTGGCTTCGGTTGGATTAAAACTAGGAGAATGGGTAGGAACAATACATAACCATCTGAGAGTTTTAAAGGTGGAGCAAATTAAGTTTAGAATTTCAGTTGCTGATGATAGCGATAAATCTATCCACCAACAATTGCTTAAGGAAGCCTGGGTTCATGTAGACAGTATGAATAATATAAAAAATGGCTCGGCATTCCCACGCACCACAATAGGCGTCCAAAGAAAGAACCAATTCTTATTGATTTATAAATTGAATGAGCTAAAAGATGGTAATGAATTGATTATTAGCTTCATGGATAGGGTTTTAAAAATTAAAGCCCTATCCGCAGATGATGATGAGACGTGGCAATGGAGTTTTCACTATGTAATGTATGAGCTCTTAGGAGGAGTGGCTTTTAGAATGGATGAAACATCCATCTTTACCCCTTCTGTCGAGCAGGATTTATCAGACGAAGAGCTATTGAATCTCAAGGAATAAATTTCTTATTTTTAAGACAAGATTTTAATTCGTGCTGTGCCCGCGTTTATGTTTCTGCAATGACGGCGGTGGCAACAAACTGCGCAAAACCGTAAAACAAGGCAGCACCACGCTTTACATTCAAAACTATCTCGGTGGCATTGAATACAAT
>JAAFHQ010000201.1 GCA_013298445.1 Chitinophagales bacterium
TTGAGTGGCAGTGGCACACAAAGCGACATGACGGGCACGGATGGCAACTACGAGTTTGTGAACATCACCAAAGGAGGCGACTTCACGGTGACGCCACAACTGGATAAGAACCACCTGAACGGGGTAACGACCTTTGACCTGGTATTGATCCAAAAGCACATTCTTGGGGTACAGGCTTTGAACAGCCCATACAAAATGATCGCTGCGGATGCAAACAACTCCAAAACGATTTCGACTTTGGACTTGATCCAAATTCGGAAGTTGATCTTGAACATCGACACACATTTTGCGAACAACACGAGCTGGAGATTTGTGGATGCAACGTACCGCTTCCCGAATCCAACGAACCCTTGGTCTGCTAGCTTCCCCGAGGTGGTGAGTGTGAATGACCTAACGGGCAACATCAAAGCCAACTTTGTGGCGATCAAAGTGGGTGATGTGAATGCCAGTGCGAGTGTGAATGGACTGGCAAGTGCAGAAATCCGCACGAGCGAGGACTTCCAACTCAAGACGCAGGAGCAGAACCTGAAGTCGGGCAATGAATACAAAGTGAGCTTCAACGCAGAAGATTTGAAAAACATTCAGGGCTACCAGTTTGCCCTGAATTTGGATCAAAGCGTGGTTGAATTGTTGGACATCGAATATGGAGTGGCCAAGGCGGAGAACTTCGGGGTTTTCAAAAACGAAGGCATCATCACGACCTCGTGGAACAGCAAATACGAGCCAGGAGCATTGTTTACCCTGGTGCTGAGAGCGAAGGCGGATGCCAAATTGAGCCAAAGCTTAAGCCTGAATCGTTTGGTACACCCCGAGGCTTACGACCAGAGCAATGAGAACCTGGGGATCGCCTTGAACTTTGAGGGCATCCAAGCCAGTGAAGCCTACGAGCTGCGTCAGAACACCCCGAACCCCTTCAGCGATGAAACGGTGATTGGGTTTACCTTACCAAAGGCTCTGAAAGGAACCTTAACGGTGCGGGATGTGAAAGGCGCTATGATTTACAAAGTGGAAGGCAATTATGCCAAGGGCAACAACCAAATCACGCTCAAAAAGGAGCAGCTGGGGGCCAGTGGGGTGTTGTACTACACTTTGGAGACGACGGACTTTACAGCGACTAAGAAGATGGTGATACTGGAGTAAATAAGAAAATACTCAAACATACTTCCGCCGCTGAGCTTTGATAAGTTCAGCGGCGGTGTTGTTTTATAATTGCTGCAAACGGCGGTAAAATTCTTCGCGATAGATTTTCCCAATTGGAATCCGCTCATTGCCGATGTACAGCACATCTTCCTCAATGGCATCAATGTGCTGGAAATTGACCAGATAGGAGCGGTGCACCCGAATGAAAAAATGGCCGCGTAATTTTTCTTCAAGCCCCCCTAGATTGGTGCTGAGTAAAAACTGTTGGCTATTGGTAGTCAGTTGAGAATAAGCGCCATCGGCTTTGATCCAATAAATGTCGGCAGCATTGACTTTGATGAGCCGTTTTTTGTCCTTGATGAAAAAATTTCCAGCAATAAAAGGAACTTGTTCAACTTGATCAGGAGCGACAATCGCTTCAGATTCCACTTTATTGCTCACACTAAATTTGTGGATAGCCAGTTCTATTGCAGCGTACAAGCTGCGTTCTTCAAAGGGTTTGACCAAATAGGCATCAGGACTGACAGCGGCCGCTCGATTGATTGTAGCCGCATCGGCCATTGCAGTTAAAAAAATGATGGGCTGATCCTGAATTCGACGGATTTCCTGCGCGATCCGCACCCCATCCCAATCATCCCCTTCCAGGTGAATGTCACAGATGGTTAGGTCGGATTGATGTTGGCTCAAATGAGTTAAAACCTCCTGATGCTTGCAGCAAATTCCAGACACCTCATACCCTAAATCTTTCAGGGTATAGGCCAGATCTTTGGCGATAATGGGTTCATCTTCAACGATGAGTATACTGATCATAAAAGGCTGGATTCAGGCTTTTGCAATAGCGGCACAATTAACTCGGTGCTGGTGCCCTGGCCATTGGAAAAAACCAGGCGGGCATTCAGTTTTTGGGCAAGTGATGCAACCAACTCTAGCCCAAATGAATGTATAGTGTGAACAGGTTTGCCCTCCGAAAGTTTTAACCCCAACCCATTATCTGCAACCAACAGCCGGAAATCAGCCTCGTCTTTTTGTAAGCTTAAACGAATTTCCCCTTTGCGCCCATCGACAAAAGCATGTTTGATGGCATTGATGATCAATTCAGTCATGATCAAACCAAGGGGCATCGCCGTATCAACATCCAAGCTAAAATCGGCTACATCTGTTTGAATGCTGATCTGACGCTCATCCAAACGGTATGCATCGGCAAGGCTCAGGGAGAGTTCTTCAATATAAGGACGGATGGGGATGTCTTTCAACTCCTGGCCTTGATAAAGCCTTTGATGCAAAAGAGCAATCGAATGTACCCGGGACTGGCTAATGCGTAAGGCATCCTGGGCTCCTTTGTCATCCAGCCCACGAGCTTGCAGGCGCAACAAGCTGGAAACGATTTGCAGGTTGTTTTTTACCCGATGGTGGATTTCGCGTAGCAGTGTTTGTACTTCATCGTTTTTATGGCTTAACGTAGCGTTCATTTTTTCCAGCAGCTGATTTTGTTGCTTTCCACGGCGGGCATTGCGCCACGAAACCAGTGCTAGCAAGGCAATCAATGCGATACTGCCCAATAAGGCCAATTGCCGGGTACGGGCAGTAGCGATCCGCACACGACTGAGCTCATTTTCTTTGGCTAGGACGAGAATTTTTTGTTCCTTCTTTTCATTCTCAAATTGAGCCTCCAGTTCGGCAATGATCTGGCTTTTTTCAGTGTTGTAAATGGAATCCTGGGCACTTTGAAAAAGGGTTTGGTATTGATAGGCTTTGCCAAAATTCCGCACAGCTTCCGCTGCTTTGGCCGCAAATAGAAACAATTCGGGCATTTCTTCTTTGGCTTTTACTCGTGCTAACGCCTTTTCTCCCACCGATTGGTAGTTTTGTGCTAGTGCTGAATTTCCCGTTTTTGCCGCTGCAATCGAACCCCACAGCGCCAAGGTAGCCTCCGCCAGTTTGTATTCAATTTGTTGACTCAAAGCCAAATATTGGTGACACAGCTGTAGGCAAGAATCGTACCGTGCTGTATAGCCGTACAATATGCTCATATCAATAATTGTGTTGAGGATTTTTTTCGGACGACCAATGTCTTTTTTTAAGGCCAGCGAAAGTTGGTAAGATTCCAGCGCTTTTTCATAGGCATTGGTTCGTTTGTACAGGCCACCCAAGGTGTGGTAAGCTGCGGCAAGGCCAGTGATGTTGCCAATTGCCTTGGACAACTGTACCGCTTCTTGTAGATACTTGATCGCTTGTTGGAAGCGCCCTTGGTCGCGCAAAATTCCGGCGCATTGCTGCAAATTATGAGCAGCCATGATGTTGTTGCCTTCTTTTTTTTCCAATCGATACGCGGCGTAAAAAGCGGGCAAGGCTAAATCCAGTTTGCCCAAATCCTCCTGTACACTGCCCCAACGGGTATAAGCGATGGCTGAATCTGCGCGGTTTTGACAAAAACGGAAGGCCAATTTGCCCACTGAATCCGCTGCGTGACCCTGTCCATTGCTGCTGTAGATTTTTGCAGCAGTACCCAGTAATTTGACGCGTTCGGAAAGAAGGTGATGCCGCCGAGCCATCTGATCACCTTGTTGAATCATCAACAGGGCAGAATCAAGTTTCCCCAATTCATTGTAATAACTGGCTTTCCAAAAAAACACTTTGGCCTGGAGGGCGGGATGTCGGCGGGCCAAAGACTGCGCTTTGCGCAACCACTTGAATGCATCCGAGCCTTCAGCAGTACGATCCTGACTGTTGGCAATGCACAAGCAGCCTTCCACCAAGGCGGAGGTGTCTTTAAGCACACTGGCAAAGTGGAGGATTTCTTTGCCATATCCATTGGCTTCAGCGTTGGGAATGATGCCTCGGTATTGGGAATCGCATAGTTTGAGCAAGGTGGGCAAACGTTGAGCGCCGTGTTGCCCCTGCAAGGTCTGCCGCAAACTGTCAAAATTATTGGCCAGTACCACAGTGTACATCAAAAAACAAGGTACAAAAAGGAAAAGCTTCATGGTAGTTAGGAGTCAAGAGGTCAAACTTACTCACTTTTGGCGAAGACTATTTGGGTTGGTCATTTTTTAATGGGGAAAAAAAGGCAGTTGGCAAAGAAATAGACGAGGTTCGTTAAAAACTGGCTGGTAAGCAGCGTACACTACCCTAATTTGACCTCGGTCTTATTTTAGCGCTAATACTTCATAAGCATCTCATGAAAAAATTGTACGCCAATCTCCTTCCAATGCTGTCTGTACAGTTGGTAAAATCGCCATTGTTTCCGAAGGTTTGTTCACGTTTTGTGGTCAGAACCATCCAGTTGCTGTTTTTGCTTGCTTTTCCACTATTCAGTCAAGGGCAGGCGATTGATTTTGATGGAACCACTACCTACACCCAGGATTTCCAGAGCATAAAAGCCACAGCACTCACTGCGGCCGCTACGAGCAATGCCACTATGCTTCAGGTATCTGATCAAACAGATGGCGTAGCTGGAACCAACGGCTGGTACATGTACCAACAAACAGGCACAGGAAGATGGGGCCGCTCCAGTGGTACGGCCAATACAGGGTCTTTTTATGGCATGTACGACGCGGCAGGCACCCCCAATCGGGCATTTGGCTCAACGGCAGCGGCCAGTAGTGTGGGAAGTTTTGGTGTGGTGTTGAAAAATACGTCTGGGGCGCGCATCAACGAAATAGTCATCACTTATGATGCCATGATCAACCGCAACCCCGCCACAACGGCAAATGTCTACCCTCTGTCTTACCGGGTCAGTTCCAGCAATATTGCAGGTGCTTCATCAACAGGTGATGGTACCTACAACGACGCAGCGGGCACCTGGGCCAGTGGAACCGGATTTACTACGCCTGCTTCTGGCACTGGAGCCCCGGCAACGCAGGCAGCCATCAGCCCTCTGTTCAGAATCGGGGGAGCCGCCATTACTCAAACCCTGACCAACCTGAGCTGGAACAACAATGAATATTTGTACATCCGCTGGAAGGACACTGACGAGTCAGGCGGAGATGCCATGGCAGGCATCGATAATTTTTCGCTGACCAAAGTGCCCTTTGCCATCACTGGACAACCTCGCGACCAGTACGATTGTACCTCCAACACCGCATCTTTTTCGGTCACCGCCACGGGTGCCAGCAGCTATCAATGGTTCCGCAGTTCCGACAATGGCGCCAACTGGGTACCATTGGGCAATGGCGATTATGGACTGATCAGCGGCGTTGCCACGGCAACCCTGGTTGCATCAGGTGGGTCTTTGGCTGGGCTCGATGGGACCTTGTTTCGTTGTGCGGTTTCCGACGGCAGCAGCACCATCAATTCTCAAGCTGCGCGTTTTACCCAGGGTTTGCCCACCACCAGCATCCAATATTCAGAAACTGCTTATTGCACCAGTGCCAATCCGGTGGCTGTGGCCATCGCTGGCGCACGCGGTGGAACATTTTCTGCTTCGCCAGCTGGACTGATGATCAATACAAGTAGTGGGCAAATAACCCCGGCAAGTTCAAGCCCAAATACTTACACCATTCTGTACTCGGTGCCCGCTCAACATGGCTGTGCAGCGACCAGTGCAAGTACCACCGTCATCATTACTTCCAATACAGCCCCAACCATCTCTTACGGAACCGCCCCCTTGTGTTTTGATGTCACCGCGGTACCGGTTTCCCTCAGCGGGGTAGCCGGAGGTGTGTTCTCGGCGCTTCCCTCCGGTTTGTCTATCAATAGCATTACGGGTACCATTAATCCCGCTGCCTCAACAGAAGGGGAATACACCATTACGTACGCCACTACTGGGTCAAGCGCTTCTGGATGTACGGCCTACACTACCAGCACTACGGTGACGACCTATACCCACCTCAACGCAGTAATCACGGGTGGAGGCAACCACGTTTGTGCAGGCGGTTCGTATAACCTGACCGTAACGGGTACGCCCAATAGCATTGTGACTTATAAAATCAATGATGGCATTGACTTGTTTTTGACCCTCGACAACACCGGAACCACCACCCTGAATACTGGACCACTCAGGGGCAACACGTCCTACAAATTGGTGGCCATGCGTTTTGCGGATACCCTCTTGTGTGCCCGTACGCTCAATTCCACCGCCAATTTAACCTTTGATCGACCTTATTTAACCTATGCTACTTCAGCGCCTTCCAGTGCTTGTTTTGGTGATGTTGTAAATATTGAGATCAGCAATCGTCCCTTTACCATCATTTTGTACCAAATCAACGGAGGGATGGTGCAATCCGCCCAGATTAACAACAATGCTGGCCTTATCTCCATTCCCGTAACGGTTAATGGACCCATTTCTTTTACCCGCTTTAGTTCTGTGTATCAAGGCATGCCGAATTGCAGTACGACTTACCCGGATTCTGCGGCAATTGTTATTGCAGTAGAACCCGCACCAGCAATCACCAACGTTGATCCCACTAACCCCAGTACCTGCGGTGGAGCCGATGGATCCATCAGCATCACTGCTACGGGGACAGGCCCCTTAGAGTATTCGATCAACAATGGAGATACTTATCAAGCCAGCAATACTTTTTCTGGATTGCCTAGTGGGTCGTATCAGATCAAGGTTAAAAATGCCCTCTGTACCTCGGCCGCTCAACCAGCTTCGCTGGCTGGGCCCTCCAGTACCACTTATTATGCAGACGTTGATGGTGATGGTTATGGAAACCCAGCACTTAGCCAACTTGCCTGTACTCAACCTACGGGTTATGTGCTAAACAATACCGACTGCAACGATAATGATGCGCTCGAAAAACCCGATCAGGTTTGGTATAAAGATACTGACAACGATGGCTATGCTCAAACTGGAGCAGCGCCCATCACGCAATGCTTCCGCCCAACAGGATATAAAGTAGCTACTGAATTATTGGCTACTAGTGGAGACTGCAACGACGACAATGCGGCCATTAAACCAGGGGCGACGGAAATCTGCGATGGCATCGACAACAACTGCAATGGTTCAACGGACGAAGGGGTAAGCACCCGTTACTACCTCGATTTAGATGGCGATGGTTATGGGGAAGCAGCGGCTGGATTTATTGATGCTTGTGCGCCTAGTGGTTTGTATACTACAACAGTGTATGGCGATTGTACCGCCGACGATGCCAACATTTATCCCGGTGCTACCGAAATCTGCGATGGAAAAGACAATGACTGCGACGGGCAAATCGACGAGGGCTTCGTTACCCGCTATTTTTACGACACGGATGGGGATGGTTATGGACAAAGTGTGGTTTTTACAGACGCTTGTGCGCCCAGTGGTTTTTATACTGCACCAGTGGGAGGAGATTGCAACGACAACGATGCGAACATCAATCCCGGTAAAATGGAAGTTTGCAACGGCATTGATGAGAATTGTGATGGCATAGCAGATGAAGGCTTCCCCATCACCCGCTACTATTATGATGCGGATGGAGATGGTTTTGGAGAGAGCGCTGCCTTTAGAGATGTCTGTGGGCCACTGGGTTTTTATACCGCAACGCTGGACGGCGATTGCAACGGGGGCGACAATACGGTCTATCCCGGTGCGCCCGAACTTTGCGATGGCAAAGACAACAACTGCAACGGCACCACCGACGAAGGAGTGACCACGACTTACTACGCCGATGCTGACCACGATGGCTTTGGCGATCCTACGGTAAGCCAAGAAGCTTGCAGCCAACCCAGTGGCTATGTGACTGATAATACCGATTGTAATGCTAGCGATCCGCTCGAAAAGCCCGGCCAAGTTTGGTATGCCGATGTGGACAACGATGGTTATTCCGATGGCACCACACTTACGGAATGCCTGCGCCCAGTAGGCTACAAAGTAGCGGAAGAACTGACGGCGACCAGCGGCGATTGCAACGACAATGACTTTGCGATCAAACCCAGCGCGACGGAAATCTGCGATGGGATTGACAACAACTGCAACGGCAGCACGGATGAAGGGGACTTGACGACCTACTATGCGGATGTAGACAACGATGGTTTTGGCAATCCTTCAGTGAGTCAACAAGCTTGCAGCCAACCCAGCGGCTATGTCACCAACAACACCGATTGTGATGACAACGATGCTTTGGAAAAACCGGGCCAAACCTGGTACCAAGACGTAGACGGTGACGGCTACTCAAGCGGTACCTCTGCAATCCAGTGCCTGCGGCCAACGGGTTACAAAGCAGCCTCCGAATTGACGGCTATATCTGGCGATTGCAACGATAACCTAAACAGCATCAACCCAGGAGCTACCGAGATTTGTGATGGTATCGACAATAACTGCAATGGCTCCACGGATGAAGGCGGATTAACGACTTATTATGGTGATGCAGATAATGATGGCTTTGGTAACCCAGCGGTAAGCCAAGAGGCTTGCAGCCAGCCAGTCGGCTACGTGACCAACAACACCGATTGTGATGACAATGATGTTTTGGAAAAACCAGGGCAGGTATGGTACGCCGATGCGGACAACGACGGCTATTCTAGCGGTACAACCTTGACGCAGTGCTTGCGCCCGGTAGGTTATAAAGTAGCTTCCGAACTGACAGCCACGAGCGGCGATTGCAACGACAACAACTTTGCGATCAAACCCGGAGCTACAGAAATCTGCGACGGGATCGACAACAACTGCAATGGCTCTACCGACGAAGGCGTAAGCACCCGCTACTACTACGATTTTGATGGGGATGGATATGGGGAAGCTGTTGCATTTATTGATGCTTGTGCACCCAGTGGTTTGTATACGGCGACGGTGGCT
>JAAFHQ010000202.1 GCA_013298445.1 Chitinophagales bacterium
GCGTCAGCCGGGGTCAAACCTTCAGCGCGCATCACTTCGTAACTATAGGGCCCTCGATTCACGAGGGTATCTAGGTCATTGGCCTTGGGTTTGGTCCAACAGACTTGTACGCTGCCCGTAGTTGCACTGGTACTCACCACATCCGCTTTGATGATGATCGGCAGGTTGCGGTTGAGCTGCACACAAGCTTCCTTGGAAGGTAAACTTTCCAAAAGGTTGTACGCATAGCGCCCGCCCGGGGTCGTTTTGGCAAATTCAGCCAAAATCCGGTAACAGTACGTCCGGCCCGGTTCCACATCATTGTCGCGGAAATGGTAGCGTTTATTCAAACTGTCCACAATGGAAAATTCCGTCAGTTTGGTATAACCTTGCCCTTGTAAACCAGGCCTGCAAGTATCCGGTTCAAACGAGTTGCTGCCGATCCTTCGCCAAACCGTAAAGCCCTGGAAGTAATTTTCTGCAGCCTTGTCACACACGTAGGGTTTTTGCCAACTCACGTCAATAAACCCATTGCCCGGTGCCGCTCGCACATCCTCGGGAGGCGGCCCGACGACTTTTATTCGTACCGTTTTAAGGATAGACAAACCCGTGGAGTCTCGCGGGTAAAAATCATCCACGGCTCGGAACACGACCGTATAGAACTGGTCCGAAATGTGTTCGCAGCGCGTTTCCCAGCGGAAAGTTTTTACAAATGGGTCATTTTGGTAAGAGTTGATATTGGGCGTAAAGGTTGCCGGACTGATTTTTACCTCAAAAGGTCCACCCAGTGCACCCAGTTTTACCTTTTGCCGGGTTTCTTCGATTGGGGCAGTTGCAGTTACCTTAAACTCAACGACCTGACCCGCGATGACACAAATTTCATCAGGAGCTACAATTTTGGGAGGTTGGTTGTCACAACTTTGGATCAAAATCTGAATATCGCGCACAATGGTATCCAAAGGGTTACCGTCCCGGTACTCGATGATGATCATGGCCAGGTTGTACTCCCCGGCTCGTTGGGGCGCGTCCCACACAATCTCCCCCGTTCGTTCATTGATGCTCAGGTTGTTTTTGGGACCCGGACTGACCATATTGGGAAAGAGGTAATTGGGCACCTGCACCCCTCGATCCGAAAAAGGAACGATCAACTTGTACGCCAAACTATCCCCATCCGAATCGTAAGCATTGGGGTTGTGGATAAAAGGTTTGCCTACACAACCAATATCGATTGGGGGTTGCAGCAACACCGGGGTATTGTTGCAGCCATCTACCTGCGGATTGGGGAAAGTATAGGTGGTTTGAATGTGGAATTTGATTTGCTCCGAGTTCGGAAAATTGAGGTTGATGATGCCCCCGTTGCGGTTGGGGTCATTCATCGAAATGACATAAGTGCCCCGCGAAGGGTAGGTGTGAAAAGCGACGTAAACGTTCTTACGGGTGTCGTTTTCCAGCAATTCCCCTTTTCCAATGCCATTCACCCCGATCGGGCCATTGACCCGCAATACCTGTTGGCCGCGAGCCCCAGGAGATTCATCCCCCCAAAAAATAGTTAAGGAGTCGCGATCCACCATAAAGCTACTCGCTTTGGTGTAGGTAACGATGGTTGCTTTGACGGTCAAACTGGTTACACAGTTGCCCACTTGTTCTATCGTGATTTCACCAGCCCGGTTGTGTGTGGCCATGGCCATCGGCAAAGCCAGAATGCCAAAAAGCAAGCTGAGGAAAGTCGTTTTCTCTGTAAAAATCTTGGTAAAAACCTTCATGTCTTGGTTGTTTAATCCCTCACCTGCTAATGTAACAAAATTTAGAGAAAAGGGATTGTCTGGAAAGTTACAAAGTTCGAATCGGTCGCTGAGCGAAGTCGAAGCTAGCGATTAGATCTCGCTCCGCAACTACTCAGAACCTTGTTAAACTCTCTTAACCCTAGTTAAACTTTTCATAATCCACTTTTACACATAGGTGACTTCCTGTAATTTCCGCATCACAAATCAAAAACACGTGATGATGAGAAATACCCTTATGTTTTTACTGCTATTTGCAGCGTTCAGCAGTTGTAGCCCAAGCCTGTCTTATTTTACCCAGGATTTGTACGACCGCAACCGTTGGTCTGAATCAGAACTGAAAAAAATTCAATTTTATTTGTCAGACGATGTGTATTTGCGGCGGAAATTGGGCGAAAACTCTTCCGAAATCGTAGAAGGAAAAGTACGGATGATCAATGGGGAAAAAGTAGAAGAAATTTTTATCCCTCGCAGTACGCCCGGGGTATTTACATTTAGCCCCAAAGCCAATCGTTTCGCCATTGCTTTTGAAAATGGCTCGGATCAACGTTTCCTTATGTTTGGCCCCAATCCCAAAGCGGGAGAGCGCTATGTATTGTTGGCCAAAGATTGGGAAAGAGCCTCCGGTAAGGTCACCTACGATGGCAAGGAATACGAAGTCAACTATGGTGCTGCTTTTGCGGGACTGATGGTGGACCTGCGCCGCATCGATCGGCAGGATCGGAATAGCCGTACGGCGGAGGGGGTACGAGTGAATTAGCGTTGAGGCGCATTTTACTGTACATTTTGCTCGGAGGACATCAATTGCCCCAGGCTTCAGCCTGGGGGTTTGGAAATTCCCCGGATTTGGGCTTTAGCCCTGGCTTAAAAATAAAGGCTAGGGCTGAAGCCCATCAACAAGGGCAATCCCTGTCCACGCGCTAAAGCACGTGGCAATTGATGTCCTCCGAGCAAAATTTACAGTAGTATGGTTGAGAAGTTTAGGCTACCGCGAGCGGCTTAGACAAGGACATTGTCAATATCGCTCGCGGTAGCCTAAACTTCTCAACTCCTCAACTTCTCAGCCCTACTTCAGTTTTTTCCTCCTTTCCATCAACTCCCGCCACGTCGTCAGCACAATTCCTTCTTTTTGCAAATAGGCTTTCAATTCAGGAGATTGCATTGCCAAGAGGTCACTTTTGCGCACATCACCTGACCCAGAAATGTGTTTAAAGATAGGGGAGGGGGCCGTACAATGCACGATCAACATCGTTACTCCCGGTTTAAGCCGTTGGAAAGATTCGATGATCAGTTTGGTTTTTAATTTTTGCATGGCCTGATCACTCAATCCGGGAGGGATTTTCATGCCATAGGTTTCGTTGTGCAGGTCATCTAGTACCGGAAGCCCGTTGCTCCAGAGATTTTTACCCGCATTGCGCAACAAACCCAGGGTAAAAGGATCCAGTTTATTGGTCTCGGCGATCATGCTACAGTGCCCAGCGGGCATCATTACCGGAATGCGCTCCTGGATGCCAACCTTGATGTAGCGCTGCAAAAAAGCAGGCGAAGCGAACAAGGTGCCCATGTGTGAATCCATGTGGGTTGGCTCGAAACCCATTTGACGGGCCCTGGCGATTTGTGCTAAAATTTCCTTTTCAACTTCATCTGCTGAAGCATTTTTGACTACATCCTCCACTTCTGGCCAAAGTGCCCCCTCGGGATCAACCAGGCCCGGTACAGCTGGTTTGCCACTCAAGGGCCCCCAGCGGTAATCGTCCCATTCGGAGGTAAGGGTGAGGTGCAAACCTGCATCAATGCTGGGATTTTTTTTGAGTTGGTGCACAAAACCCGGAACCCAGCCACAGGGCATCATCACACTTACGGAGGTTGCCACCCCTTTGGTCAGGGCTTGGAGTGCGCCTTCGTTGGAATCCCAGGACATTCCGGCGTCGTCAACGTGCATGATGAGCACTTTGGCACCTTTGGGCCAGCCGAGTCTTTCGGCGTAGGTGGTATCAGTTTGTGCTGCACTTTTTGCCTGGTTAAAAAAAATCAGACAGAAGAGGAAAAGAATGGATCTCATGTAGCAGTGGATTTTGATACCCAAAAATATCATTTATACTTTACCTTTGGCCATAATCTCTACCATGCGTTTACTCTATTTTACCAATCGGGACTTGGCCAGTAATGTGATGCTCAATCACTTGTTGCCCTTGCTCCATCCCTACATTCAGCAAATTTTTATCTCTGATAAGGTTGGAAAAGCCAATCCGGATGCTCCCCAGGCACTTCAGGATCTGAAATTTTTTGAACAAATTTTGCCCAACGAATTTTTATTTCCCCAACTGGATGCCCAGGCCAGAGCGCATAAACCCCAATACCAGACTTTTGAAGCCTTATCACAACAATATGCTATTCCCATCACTTCTTTGAACGACATCAAATCGGAAGAGAGCCTGAATTTGATCCGTTCTTTACAGCCTGATTTGGTATTGTCCATCCGGTATGGCCGCATTTTTGGCGATGCATTTGTCCAGATTCCCAAGCTCGGTGTGGTGAATTTTCACTCTGGCCGTTTGCCCAATTATCGAGGTGTACTGGCGGTTTTTCGGGCCTTAAAGAATGGAGACAAAACCATCAACGGCACCTTGCACTACATTGATGACAAAACCATTGATACAGGCGGCATCATTGGTTTTTCGCAGCTGCCCGTCGATTCGAACCGTTCATTGTTGTGGCATATTTTGCATTTGTATCCAGCGAGTGCAGCTTTTGTAGCTGATCAGGTGGTATCAATCTTGCAAGGTGAAAAACCGGAAATTTTAGCCCAAAATGAAGCAGAGTCGGCCTATTACAGCTTTCCCGGTGCGGAAGAAATTGCCGATTTTGAAGCAGCGGGATGGAAAGTGGTAGATGCAACCGAGTATGCCGCATTCATCCAGCATTATTTGTAGGTTTTACCAATTCTGTTCAAAGCTGCGTTTTTCGGCAATGCCCTCGGCTAGGTCAAGTACTAGCGCTGCGCAGGATGCCGAATTCCCTTTTCCAACCCCGATGTTATCATAAGGGTGCATCAAGGCGTGGTACAGGTTATAAAAACCATAATTACCAACCATTTGCAGGCTGCTCTTACGCAGGTAACTGGCGTTTTCTTTAAAACCATAACGCAGCAACCCTGCATAAATCATTCGATTCAAGAGCAAAGAGACCGTCTCCCCTGAACTGTCTTTAGTAGGTAATTGTATGGGCAATGCCCAATAAGCATCCTGAAAATATCTTTTGATCAAATTCTGGCACATTTCCTCGGCTAGTTCCTGATCTGGAACCCCGGCCCAAAGAGGAAGGTAATTGGCAAGATTGGGATTGTCCAGTTTCTGGCCAAAATCGAGATCGAAACCACAATAACTTTTTGCCCTATCATCCCAAAGGTCTTCATTCAAACCAAATACAGTAAGCTCATGCCATTGGATCAGGTCACCCAGATCACGCTGGAGTTTTTCACCCATTTCGATCAAACACTCGTTGGCGCGGCAAAGCAAACCCAGAAAAGCGGGATCTTGAATTTGAAAAGAGGCATCACCATATTGGAAAAACTCTGGTAATACAGCCTCTTCAGCAAAATGAATACAGGGCAGCCCCATTTCCTGGGGGTCGCGGTGCAAATACCAATAATGGTGCGACTGCAACAAGGCATCAAATAATTCTTCGATACGATCAAAGGAAGGGTCTTTTTTCCAGCAAGTCCAAGCTAAAATACTGTGAAAAGGAGGTGTGCAAATTTGAGCATCGTGTACCTGGGGAATACAACCTTGTTCAGTTTGCCGGCCCAACTCCTGCTCCAGCCAGTGCCAGACCTTCCCGACATCGCTATGGGCATAACCCAAACCCAGGGCCAACTGCTCCATTGCTGAAGCGGTATGTTGAAAGGCATCATTAGCTGTATGCAGGATATGCATGGCTGTTTGTGCCAAAGACGTTTTAGCTATCAATGTACTAGTGTTTCCAGTCGTGTTCAATATTGGGTTGCAGATTCCCGGGAGGAGGGACTACAAAATTATACATTCTATACGGTTTAAGCGGTATTTGAGTTTCAGTTTTTTTAAATCTATTTTTCACCTTTAGATTACCTATTCTTATCATGCTCCTTTTGTACCTTTAGAACCAGGAGTAAGTAAAAATAAGCTCATAGCACCAACTCATCTCTGCTGTTATGCATCGTCAAGAAATTATTGAATTATTGCGCCGCACCTTTGATGGCGCGGCCTGGCACGGTCCATCGGTTATGGAAATCCTGCGCCAAGTAACGAGTGATCAATTGGGCAACCAAATTGGCGATAGTCATACTTTAATTGAACTTGTAGAACACATGACGGCCTGGCGGCGTTTTGCCATTGAAAAATTACGCGGCAATACTACTTACGATGTGGATGACAAGGCCAATTTCCCCGTGGTGAGCCCCAATGAAGAAAGCTGGCTCATTACCCTACAACAGTTTGAAGATAGCCAGTTGCATTTGCTGGAACAATTGGAACAACTCAACGATTCCCGCTTGGAACAAATCGTGGAAGGTCGAAGTTACTCTTATTCCGTGTTGCTTCATGGCTTGATTCACCACGATGTTTACCACTTGGGGCAGATTATTTTGTTGCGAAAAAAATAAACAATCAACTGATCGACCTTATTTTCCTTTAAAAAAATTTGCCCATTCTACCACCTTCCCCGTCTTCGCCGAATGTTTCGCCGCCTCCAAGATTTGCACCACGATCCGGTTGTTGTCCAATGCCGATAAATCGAAATTTTGCATTTTGATTCGCCCACGCACTACACCCTCCAGGTAAGTAAAGGGATCATTAACTGGCAGTGGATCAGCTACCAAGGGTGTCCCTCGGTCTTCCAGTTTTGGCCCCAGCAGCATGTCCTTGCCATTTATGCATTCAATGATGCCGTTTTGCCCATAAATTTCCACGTCTTTGCGACCATAAGGCCAATTCCAGGAAGCCTGGATGATCACCTCGGTATTGGCGTATTCCAGGATGATGGTGGCTTCGTCGTCTACTTTGGGGTAGATGTTGGGTTTGATGTGGCGTACGTTGCAAAACACGGTTTTGGGTGTTTCTCCCTTCAGCAACCAAGTGGCGAGGTTGGCGCCATAACAACCAAAATCGGTCAATGCGCCCCCACCATTGAGCACTGGGTCGGTGAGAAAAGCCAAAAATTCCGGACTACAGCCAATCTCCACCGGCCCAGGGTGACCGTGGTGGAAAACCATTTTGCGAATTGGCCCTATTTTGTTCTCTTTATTGATCAGTTCGTATGCTTTGGCATTGCTGCCGTACCAGGTTGTTTCGTAGTTGGTCAGCAGCTGAATTTGGTGCTTTTGCGCCAATTCGATCATTCTTTGGGCATGTTTCCAGTTGGCAGCCAAGGGTTTTTCCACCATCACGTGGATGCCTTTGGGCGCGCAAAACTCCACGGTGCTCAGGTGGTCGTAAATGGAGTTAAAAGCCGTTACTGCTTCGGGTTTGGTTTTTTCCACCATTTCTTCAATGGTATTGTACACCAAACTCATATCAAAGCCCCGCCTTTTGGCATGGCGCTCGGCCAGGGCGCGATTGGGTTCTACGATGCCTACAATTTCGATGTCATTGGCTTTGGCCCGGCCCAAAATCCAGTTGACGTGGTCGTGGTTTAAGCCGACTACGCCTATGCGGAGGGGTTTGGGGGGCTGGGCATGTACAGCTAGGGTCATTTGACTCAACAAAAGGGCGAAAAGGAGTAGAAAGGTTTTCATATTGAAAGGGTTTTTGGTGTTAAAGATAGAGCTGCTTGCTCACTTCCAATTTGTAAGGTGGCCTGTATCAACAACTCCAAATCAGCTTTTTTCGTCCGTTGATTGACAATACACACCCGGATGGCATAGCGCCCTTGCAAGAGGGTAGAGGAGGGGGAGGCAATGCCCCGCTCCTGCAATTGAATCAATATTTCGCGGTTCAAAGCATTGAGTTCGGCTTCGCTAAGTTCAGCATGTATGTATCGATAACAGACAATGCTAAGGGAAACCGGGGCCAACAATTCCAATTCCGGCGTGTTCTCTACCATTTGCCCTAAATAGGCCGACTGTAAGTTGTTTTGCCGAATCATGGCGGCGTATTTACCAAGCCCATGTTCCTTGAGTGACATCCAGATTTTAAGGGCTTTGAAACCCCGCGACAACTCAAAACCATAATTGTTGATGGATTCAAGGCCACCTGCCAGACCCCGTTTTTCTTGCAACAAATAATTCGGAGTGATGGCAAAAGCATTGCGGTGCGCCTCAGCATTTTTAATCAAAGTACAGCCTACTTCGTAGGGAATGTAGAGCCACTTGTGCAAGTCAAAGGCGACACTATCGGCTTTTTCAATGGCCTGGAGTGCCGGATTGTATTGATGATCAAGTTTGGCCAGTGCACCATAAGCCCCATCGACATGAAACCACAATTGATACTTTTGGCAAATTTGCCAAAGTTCTTCAAGTGGATCGATTGCCCCGGTATTGACGGTACCCGCAGTGCCCACCACACAAAATGGACGATGCCCGGCAGCGAGATCGGCTTCGATGCATTCGATCAGTTCAGCGGTATTGATCTCGTAATGGGCATTCACCGATATTTTGCGCACCGCCTCAGCTCCCAATCCCAGGATTTCCACCGCTTTTTGAATACAACTATGGGTTTCTGCTGAGCAGTACAAAGTCATTTGGCTGCCGATGTGGAACAGACCTTCCTGGCGCACACTGGCCTGATGATTGCGGGCTACGGTAAGGGCCGTAATGTTGGCCATAGAGCCGCCGCTGAGCAAAATCCCGGAGGCTTCGGCAGGGTAGTTGAGCATTTGTTTGCACCAATTCACCACCTGCTGATCTACGTAGAGCGAAGCGTGTTCTCCAATCGTAACATTGGGGTTCATCGTAGCTGCCAACAAATCGGCCAATACGCCCAATGGGGTGCCCGTGCCTTGCACCCAGGCGAAAAAACGCGGATGGATGTTGCCCTTGGTGTAAGGAAAGATGTATTGTTTGAACTCTTGATAAATGCTGTCGATGTCCCGCGGCTCCTGC
>JAAFHQ010000203.1 GCA_013298445.1 Chitinophagales bacterium
GCTTTGGGTTATGGCATTGGTAAAAAAGTGAATAGTTTGCCTTGGCGCAAATAATAATGTGTTGATTTGTTGATATAAGAGGCTGTTTCGTTTACAAATGCGAGGCAGCCTCTTAATCAATTATCAAGCATAAAAAAGGGCATTGCCCACGTTATGAAGGCATTGCCCAAGATTTAAAAGGGTAAAAAGGGTAGATGTCACTCACCATTGAAGCTGGTGAATGCTTAAATAAAAAAAGGGTTCCGCAATAGTATTTACGGAACCCTTCCAACGCACTCATGAGATTATAACTCCCCAAAAAGAAAGGCGTTGGGGGCGCCGAAAATTTTTACATTCAATGGGAAAAAACAATTTGTCAGTGTTGGTCCTTGTCGTCTTAAAAAAAAATTTAGGTCGTCGTCGTAGGAATTACAATTTGCCAGCGTGAGCCGTTATTTATTCCGAAGGATGTTGTTTGTCCTTCTTCATGATACAAATGTAGGCGGTGAATATTGTGAAATTAAGTACAATTAACTATCTTACTGGACTTATTCCAAGCATGCAAAACAACATAATTATTTGCAAATCAATTTTTTAAACCCATTTTTTTAGCCTAAAAATAATTTTTTAGCTTTTTATGAAGGACAGTAAACTTGTAAAATATATCGCTGAATTGGGTCCACGCGACCGGGAACGCCTCCGTCAGTTGGTGCAATCACCTTTTTTTAACCAACACAAACCAACGATAGATTTGCTGGAGTTGATCCTCAAGTCAGTAACCAAGGGTGATGCGCTCTTAAATCGAGAGAAGGTCTACCAAAAAATCTTCCCGAAAAGTACTTTTGACGAACAGAAGTTGCACAATGTGATGTCGAATCTTAAAAAACTGTTCCACCGGTTTTTGGCGATAGACTACATCGAAAAACAACCTTTGTTGGAAGATTTGTACACCCTGGAGGCAACTTTTGAGCGCAACCAGTTCGAACTCATGAATAACCGTGCCAAATTGTTGGAGAAACACCTGGCCGATCAAAAATATGAAGATTATTTTTTCCATCACGCTCACTACCGGATGGATTACAACCTGGGGTATTATGGTGGCCATTATGTGGATCGAACCAAAACCGAAACCTTCCAGGCCATGCTCGATCACCTCGATCGCTCTTTTTTGATTGAGAAACTCCGCAACTGTTGCCACCTGACCGCCAACTCCATGCAGGTCAATACCCATTACGACTTTGGGCTACTTACGCCCCTACTGGCGCATGTTCAATCGCATTACATCGATACCCCAGTAAGTGACCAGGATTGGTCGATCCGGCTGTATTGGACCATCCTACAAACCATGCGGGATGAGGGGAACCCAGTCCATTACCTGGAACTAAAAAAGATGCTCAACGAATCCTTTGATCATTTTAGCCCGGAAGCGAAACAAGACTTGTACGGCTTTGCCAGTAATTATTGTATCCGGCGCAGCATGATGGGTGATGAAGACTACAAACGGGAGTTATTTGATTTGTACAAGCGGGGTTTAGAGACCAAGCTTTTGCTGAGCAATGGGATGATCACCGAGTACAACTACAAAAACATCGCTACTTTGGGTGGAAACTTGCGAGAATTTGACTGGACGGAAAATTTTTTACAGGAATACAAACTGTTACTCCCTGTTTCGAAACGTGATAATGTGTACAATTATAACCTGGCCTATTTGTTTTACAATAAAAAACAATACAAGCAGGTTTTGTCCAACCTTTTGCACGTGCAGTTCACGGACGTGATGTATTACCTGAACTCCAACTTCTTGATGCTGCGTACTTATTATGCCCTCAAGGATACCGAAGCCTTGATGTCCTTGATCGAAACCTTCCGCATTTTTGTGATGCGGAATAAAAAAATGTCTCCAACCCAACGCAAGGAATACACCAACTTTTTGCGCTTTGCCAAAAAATTGGTGGAATTGAAACACCACGGAATGTACACCCGTAGTGCCCTGGAGGAGAAATTAAAAGCTTTACGGGCAAAAATAGAGACAACGGATAGTGTGATCAACCGGAGCTGGTTGTTGGAGGAAGTGGGTGGATAGGTTAAGCTGGAGAGATCTGAAAAAATCGGGGCAACGCACCGTAGAGACGCACGGCCGTGCGTCTCTACAATCCGACATCACCCGTCACGTTTTACATTACCCCGGTTTTGTGATGCACTCATTTCAAATCCTATTTATTCTAAAACTTACCCTGTAAGCCCAGCATAAAATTAAACCTCCGGGAATTGTACCCATAAAGGTCAAGCGCCATTTGATTGCTGAGGTTGCGCAAATCCAAAAAGACTTTCAAATTCGGTTTGATGCGGTATTCCTGGTACAAATCGAGGGTCAGGTAAGGGTCCAACTCTACCTCGGAGGATTCGAAAGTACTGCTGTTGAAATAATTATCGATGCGTTTGCTTACGCTGCGTACCGAAAGGCTGGCCTCCCATTTTTTGCTCAACCTGTAACCAACGTTCAGATTTACTGCGTGTTTTGGGCGGCGAAGCAGGTTAAAGTAGGTAGTGTCCCGGCCGGAGTTTAGTTTCGTGGTTACCTGTCCGTCCACATAGGTGTAGTTGAAACCCAGCTTGAGCTTACTCCATTGCACTTGTCCCTCCAGTTCCAAACCCGCATCGTCCTGTTGGTTAGAATTGAGGTATTGACCAAAGGGCGGCGCTGAGGTAGAGCGGAAAATGATCACATCCTGCAAAGAACGTTGGAAATAAACCGCTCGAAACTGCGAGGATTGATCCTTGCTAAACCATTGTAATCCTGCTTCAAAATTGGTACCCGTTTCCGGTTTCAGTTCCTGGTTGCCATAAACAGAAAACAATTGGTACTGCGTAGGGGCTTTAAAACTGCTCGACAGGTTGACGAAGGCTTTAAATTGTTGCTTGAGTAGGATGTAGGGGTTCAGATTGTAGGTCGTGAAGGCCCCAAACTCGGAGTGCTGGTTAAATCTTCCTCCTACTTCAAATCCGAAAATGCCAAGCTTGGACACATTTAAAGAAGCGTAAGTACTCAAGAGATTGGATTGGGTAACTTCGGATTTCAATTCATCCAGGTATTCCCCAAAATCGCTGATCGAGCGGTACAATTGACTCATGTTTTGGCTGCGGTTTTCGATGCCCAACAGGAAGTCCATTTTTTGACCAAACTTAAAATTGCCATAGACTTCCAAAAAGTTGGATTTACCCTGGTAGTCGGTGCGGGAATATTTGTCAAAAGCCGTCGCGGGTACAGAGGTCGAATCGTCTTCAAAAATCCGCTCTGTAGCGTTGTACACATAGTTTGCGGTCAGGCGCAGGTATTGTTTGTCAAAAACCAGCCCGGCACCACCCAGGAGGTTGTTGCTTGCGGTGATGTAATCTTGATCGTCCACAAAAGCACCAGCGTCAATGTCGGCGGTGTAGGTATTGTAGTTGAATAGACCTTTGAGCAAAAGGCCAGGCACAATGCGCTGCTTAAGTTGAGCGCTGAGGTTGTTTTCAACAAAGCCATCTTTGTCAAAACCACCTAGCCCTTTTTCATCAAAAGCTGAAGAAAAACCCTGGCTGTTCAAATGGCTGTACTGGGCGCTGTAGCTGGTTTTTTCGCTTTGCCCACCCAGGCTAAGGTTTCCTTTCCAGGTGCCGTAACTGCCCGCTCCCAGCAAAGCTTGAAGCTCCAACGGCTTTTGAAAACTTTTTTTGCTGATGATGTTGATGACTCCCGCCAGGGCATCGGAGCCGTACAAGGTGGATTGTCCGCCTTTCAGGATTTCAATGCGTTCGATTTGGTCGATGGGGATAAGGTTCAAGTCAAAATTGTTGTTCAAATTGGCAGGGTCATTGAGGGGAATCCCATCCAGTAAAATCAGCGAATAACCGATTCCGGCACCCCGAATGTAGACATTCTGGTTGGTGCCCAGGTTGTTTTGAGCGCCGTTGATGATGATACCGACCTGGCGATTGAGCAATTCAGCGAGGGTTTGGCCGGAAGAGCGCTCCAAAACTTCCGCGCTGATCACAGTGAGTACTTTACCGGTTTGGCTTTGTTTGCGCTCGTGTTTGGTGGCCGTGATGACCACCTGATCGAGTTGTTTGATGGAATCTGCTACTGCATTGTTTTGGGAAAATAGAAATCCTGTACCTGCACTTAGACCTAGTGCCAGCGCCAGCGTGTTGAATGCTTTAAACATGGTTAAAAATTGTGGCATACCCCGAAGCTGTTCCGCAGTGGAAGCCCGTTTGCCATAAGTAATAAGGTGACAAGCACTCGGCCCAAACCCGTCCTTCCGCGGGTGTCGACTAAGGATTATCAGCGGCAGGTCTCCTGGCTCGTTTCATTGCAGCCAGCCTTCCCGGAGTTGAGATTTGCTCCAGTGGCCAGAAAAGGGCAGCAACTAAAAAGGCTGTGCGCACAGCCCAATCGAAACTTACAGTTGCGGGGACAGCTCCGGTTTTGCACCGGATTCCCTATTAAGCCATGCACCACCCGCCGGGTGGTATGGCACCGTAGATCGGGGGCGAAGGTAGGGAATGGGGGGAAATAGAACAAATAAAAAAGCGAGCTTTAACTATTCTAATTGTTCCAATTGGCTTTTAATCTGCTCAATTTGCCCTGGTCAAAACCGGCACGCCGACAAACTGATTCGGGTGTGGTTGAAGGATGGGCAGGAAGCCTGGTTTTTGATCCACGTGGAAGTCCAAGGCTATCAGGATATCCAGTTTGCAGTAAGGATGTTTGAGTACATGTACCGCATTCGCGACAAATACCAGCATCCTGTGACTGGTCTAGCCATTTACACTGATTGGAATCGCAAATATCACTACACACAGTTTGCAGAAACCTTCTTGGGAACGGAAGTGATCTATCGATTTAACACCTATGTTTTACGTGACCACACTCCTAAAATCTTAGCCCAAGATGCCAATCCTTTTGCGGCGGTGATGGAGGCTGCTTGGCAGCATTTTGGGAAGAAAAAAACCGATGATCAGCTTTATTCCTCGAAACTGGATTTGATCAAACGTTTGTTGAAACGTAAAGTCAGCCGCGAAAAGATCGTCAACATTATTAACTTCATAAAGTATTTTGCCCCCTTTACAAATTCAGAAAACCTGTTTAAATTTGAACAGGATTTAAATCAACTCATCAAAGCTGATAAACCAATGGGAATCGAGGAAGCAATTTTGGAAGAAGTTAAACAACAGGGCATTGAGCAAGGAATTGAATTGGGTGAAACCAAGCTCAAGGAAGAGTTGCTCAAACATGCTGTACCTGAGCTGGTGCAATTGGGTCTGGAAGCAGAAAAAATTGCAGCGATTTTGGATTTGGAGGTAGATGCGGTTCGAAGGGTGATAGAAGAGGGTATACAAGAAACCCTTTGAAATCCAACCGCTATGAAATTTATTGAAGCTATATCGATAGTTTATCTTTTATCTGTCATTGCTGTTGCTATTTACTTGCGCTGGTTGTATACTAACAATCACTGATACCCATATTTCTTCCAAATCTTTTTGGCTTCCGCCGAAAACAAAAAATCAAAAAACTTGCGACTCGCCTCCGGATGCTGCTTTTGCCCATAGCTCGTAATCACCGCCGCCTGGCGAATCGGCTCATGGTGTTTGGGGTCAATGTCTACCCATTTTCCTTTGCCGCGCATCTCTTCGGCCATCACCATTGATTTGGCGGTCAGGCCTACTTCACAGGCACCAGCCAGGATGTATTGGGTGGTTTGGGCTATACTCTCGCCATACACCAGTCTGCTTTCCACCTTGGTGTACAGTCCCTTCTTTTTGAGCCATTCAATCGCCGCCCGCCCATAGGGTGCCGTTCGGGGATTGGCCACGGCGACTTTGTTCACCCGCGCATCCAACAGTATTTTACCATCAGCCTTGAGTACCAGCCCGGGCTGGGTGCTCCACAACACCAGGGTACCTTCAGCGTATACCTTGGGTACATTGGCCGTCATCCCAGCCTTTTGCAAACCTTGGGGATATTCTTCGTCGGCGGATACAAATACGTCAAAAGGCGCGCCTTGGGTGATTTGGGTGCTCAATTTACCCGATGAACTGTAGTTGATTTCCACCTTCAGTTTGGTTTTGGCTTCAAAGGCTTTTTCAATGTCTTCGAGCGCAAAACGGACATTGGCGGCGGCGGCTACGGCGAGGTCTTGGGCTTGTAGGTGCTGAGGCCAGAGCTGAATGATAACAATTAGGGCCAAAAGGCAGACTCCCTTGTTTGTTTTTTTCATAAAATAGCGATTACAAGCGTTTGACCGTTATTTTAGTAAACCCTTTCAAATAGCGGCGTCCCGTTCGTACATCACTCATGGAAACCACGGCAATCCGCTGCTCCATCATGTCCATGCCAACCCCATCAGCCTTGGTGAGCACATACACATTATCCCCCACTAGAGTATTAAAAATTTCATTCCAGGAATACACAACCTGATAGCCATCCGTAGCTTCAAATACCAGATAAAACTGACTGAGGTCTTTGGGGGAATCCACTACAAATTCTATTTTTTCAAACAATGCCTTGATCGGAATGCCCTCCAGCCCTTTCAAAGTGCTGCGCAAAGTACCATCGTGGCTGTAGATGTTGAGTTTTCCGTTGCCCGCTTTTTGGGTGGGGTATTTTTTCAAATCTTCAATGCTGAGCTTGAGTTCCTGTTTTACCGCGCCAACAATGGTTATGGAGTTACTCGGTTCTATTTTCTTTTGAGCCGATATGGTCAGGGGCAACAAGAGGAACAAAAAAAGGAGGTGTTTCATCGCGCTTGATGTTTAGCAGGCAATTGAAAAGAACCGTAGGCTCCTTTTCATTCTCGAAAAGAAGCCTCGGTTGCCGTATATAACCTAATATCAATAGACAAATTTGGGTGCGGCTTGCAGCTGCCCTAAGGTGCTCTTAGGTGCCTAAGGTGGTTCAAAATGAGTCTAGTTGGTTCTGAAAATTGTAGAATTTTTAATTTGAACCACCTTAGGCACCTAAGAGCACCTTAGAATGATGCGCCCTTGGCGCTTAGGAGGAAGCCGCTGCTAAAATAGCGTTATATTTTTAAAGAAATAACGAAAAACAAAAAAAGTTCAATCAAATGCTATTTCGTCAGCTTGATCCAAAATTATTCCCCCCGCAATAAGTTTTGCGTCTCTTGTTGTAAAAAAGCTTCAAAGCGCTGGCGCAGCTCGCGGTAAGTTTGAATAAGTGCTTGAGCGGTCTCGCTGAGTTGAGCTCCCCCACCCTGCTCGCCGCCCGTTTGGGTCACAATCAATGGTGTTTCCGCCTGCCGATTGAGGGATTGTACCATCAGCCAGGCTTTTTTGTAGGACATGCCCATTTCTTTGGCCGCTTTGTTGATCGAGCCAGTGGCAGCGATGCGTTCCATCAATTCAATCCGCCCAGGGCCAAGGAAAGGTTCATCAGGGCCAACGATGCGTAGCATGCCGCTTACTTTGTAAGATGAGCTGTTTTTGAGCTGATTTTTGATGTTCAAGGTTTGGCGAGTTTTAAATGGAATGAAAAATACAATTTAAGTCCATACCAAGCGCTTCTGTGGGCACAATTCCTGTAAAAAATGATTAGCAAATTAATTTTTCAAAAACCCTATCGAAAAACTAGACTTTTAAAATTATTCCCCTATCTTTGTACCGTTCAACTAACAAATCATCAAAAACTACAAGGAGATGAACACGCTGAGCCAAGCTTTAGTCGCACAAATCGCCAACCAACTGGACGCCCAGGGCGAAGCTAACCCACTGGAAAACCTCCGCCTCATTGCCGAGCAATTCGCAGGCAAAGCGATTTTTTTGACCAATTTCACCCTCGAAGACCAACTCATTACCCATTGGATCGCCACCCACAACTTGCCCATCAAGGTCGTGGTCAGCAACCCCAACTACCCCTTCAAAGAAACCTACACGACCTGGGCAAAAACCCAGGAGCGTTATCAGTTGCCGATTACCGTGTATGCTGCCGATGGTAGTGTATTGGAAAATCAAACCCAAGATCCGGCAACAGCTGCTGCATCCACTGAAGAAAACATCCTGCCCATCCTGCAAGGTGAAATGCTGCTGATCACGGGCACTCGTGCGGGTCAAAGCTGGCAAGGTCGTCAGCTCACTGCCGACTTTTCCTGGAACAAATCCCTGAAAATCTTTGAATTCCATCCCCTCTTCCACCGGTCCTTTCACAAGGTATTTATGGAAGTACTGCGCGAAGGAGTTCCTTTCAACCCACTGCACAACCAGGGTTACCTGCGCGTAGGTCACGCGCAAGACATCGAAGCAGCGCATAGTTCTGAATACTGGGATGGTCGCTGGTGGTGGGAGCATGCGCAACGGATTTTTATCCATCCTTATACTCCTGGCGTGCGCAAGCAAGCGGTGTAATCTGCTTTTTTTCCTTGTAGAAAAACAAATAACGAGTAATCAAAAACGGCTTGACGGGTATTCCATCAAGCCGTTTTTCTTTTTTACCTACTTTTCACTTCCCTTTTTCCCCACCCCCAATTCACTCACATCCATAAGAAAAAGCGATAAAGACCGGTCCCCCGGTTTGTTTCCTCTACTCGAAGAAAAAGCCAGCGTTTTCCCATCCGGTGATATACTTGGAAACCCATCAAAAGAAGGACTGCTGGTAATTTGTTGCTCCTGCATCGTCTTCAGATTCAGGAGGAAAATGTCATAATTGTGCGGAGGCAGCACCTTCACATAAAAGACATGAACCCCGTCAGGTGCCGGACTCGGTGCCCAATGGGTGCCTTCCTCAAAAGTAATTTGTTTAAAATCGCGGCCATCTTCCTGAAGGGTGAAGAGTTGCATGGAGCGGCTCCGGTTG
>JAAFHQ010000204.1 GCA_013298445.1 Chitinophagales bacterium
CCCTGCGTATTCAACGCCACCGCCACCACTTCCGCCCCATAAGCCCGAATCAGCGCAATCTCACTCTCCACCGAAGGAATCTTCCCCCACTCCGGCAGGTCATCATAAAACTCCCGTTTCATCGGCACTACCAGCACCACTTTTTTGGCGTTGCCTGAAATCAGAAATTCCGGCCCACAAGGCCCACTAGGATTGCGCAGAGCCGACTGCCCTTCCAGAAAAATGATGTCGGCCTGGGTTTCTTCCCAACAAGAATAAATGGCGTGCTCCAACTCCCCAGAGATAAAGTCATTAAGAGTGGAGTCAAAAATGAAGCCATACTCCCCACCTTGCATCCAGCCCGTTTGCCCGGTGTAGATCATTTGAGCATTTTTACCTACCGCCCGGCAAGCATCGCGCAAAAAACGGGCAGTGGTGCGTTTGCCTGTGGCACAATCCATGCCCATTACGGCTACGATCGGAGCAGTAACCTGATAAATTTTTCCTTCCCAAAAATGCAATTCAGCGCGGCGCTTGGGCTTGCGCACGTCAATCAGCATGGCCGCATTGGCTTGGGAAAGTTTTAGGATATCTGGCCTTTCACTCAAAAAATCATGTAAACCATTCACAATTGAAATGCCATGCATCAAAGCCTCCCGAATTTCGTCAAGGATACTCGGAGGTAGTACTCCACCTATCGTCGCTACCCCAACGATACAAAAATCCGGTAGTACACTTACTTTTTGTAGCGCTTCGTCAATTGTAGCATATACGGGTATATTACAAGGGCGGCCATCCATTACTTCTCCGGCATCTTTGCCGGCGTGATTGGTGTCAATTACCGCCAAAATTTCAAAGCGTTCACTGCCCCGCAATAATCCATGCGTGGTTTTAGCATTGATTTCATCCAACATTCCTCCAGAAAGTACAATTGCGGTGCCCGTCGCCATATGCATTTTTTTTATGGGCTAAAATAGTTCTTTAGGGCGATAAAAAAATAAGTGTTTCATTTTGCCAAAGGATTAGATAAGTAAACGATTCATTTTAAGTGCCTTATCTAATCCTTTGGCTCAAGAAAAATGAACACTTATTTTTGCCCCACTACTTTATGGTCAGCTTGTATATCAAAGCTTATTTTTTAATTCATCGAATCGGGTCGGGTGGTCCGTTCGGCTTGTTGCAACTGCAATTCAAAAAGAAAAGAGATTTGAAAAAAATTACGTCCCGTTTCATCGTTGATGCGGTAGTCAAACTGATTCATCCAACCCGATTGAAGGGTAAAAAGGGGAGAAAATTCGTAGCCTATCCCAGCGAAAAAACGATTGCGTTCAAAATAAGGGGCCCGATCGGTTAAGAATAACTCATCTGAAGCAGTCAGGAAAAAAATACCTGGCTCTACTTTTGGCCCATTGAGCGGCATCAAGGTATTGAAGCGGTAACGAAAACGATTGCGGTAGCCTCTGCTCGTCCAACGTTGTTCCGCACGATAGCGGTGTTCAAAGCGGATCCGATTGAGGTATTGGTACATCTGCAATTGCAGCCAGGTTCGGATTTCATTGTTGGCTTTGGGGGTGACAAAATCCCCTCCTTCCTGGTAGGTATCGTAACGCCCAAAGCCGGTAGTCAGACTGAAGGTCTTACTCAAATCGTAGGTCACGCCGCCTTTGATTTCGTAGTAGTGGAAATGATCGTACCAGCGTAGGCTACGCAATTGTGGCTCTACAAAAATAGTCCAGCGTTCGCCGATGTCAGCTTTAACATTGAGTACATTCCAGGTACCTAATCCTTTCAATTCGCTTTCCTGCGCAAAACTCCAGTGGTTCAGGAAAGGAAGAAGCAAACAAACGTAAATCCATTTTTTCATACCTTCTTTCTTCAAGAATCTTTTGAGGGCACAACAAAATTGAGGGCAACGCGCCGTAGAGACGCACGGCCGTGCGTCTCTACAATCCGGAATCATCCATATTTTTTTGCATAAACCGATTTTGTAGTACAGCCGAATCACCTCCAATATACACAGGTCAGCACAAAAAGTTCGTTCCAAAACCACACCAAACGCCCAGGTTTTTCTACTTTAGAGCTTTACCGTTTAACCAAGCTCTGCCATGCACAAAGCCATCGATTGGCAATCCAAAATTTACATCAATGGATTTGCCGGAAAAAAAGACACCATCCATCCAGATTGGAACAAACTGGAAGCTGCGGCCATCCAAAAAATGAGTCCCCAGGCAGCTGGTTACATCGTTGGTGGTGCGGGTAATCAGGATACGGTGGCAAGCAATCGTTCCGGTTTTGGGCAATGGAAAATTGTGCCCCGCATGTTGCGCAACGTGGAGCAAGGCGACACTTCAACGGAGTTATTTGGACAAAAAACACCATCCCCCTTTTGGCTTTGCCCCATCGGTGTGCTGGAAATGGTACATCCCGAGGCCGATCTGGCCGTAGCACGGGCCGCCGCCGAACTGGGCATTCCCTACGTTTTTTCCAATCAGGCCTCTGTACCCATGGAAACCTGCGCCGAAGCAATGGGCGCTAGTCCCCGCTTTTTTCAATTGTATTGGTCCAAAAACCGCGATCTCGTAGCCAGCTTTGTACAAAGGGCCGAAGCCTGTGGCTGTAGTGGCATCGTACTTACGTTGGACACTACCCTACTGGGTTGGCGCACCATGGATTTGGAATTGGCCTATCTGCCTTTTTTGGAAGGCAAAGGTATTGCCCAATACACCTCCGATCCGGTGTTTCAAAAAATGTTGGATGAAAAATTGCAAAACCCTGCCGCTGGGCCAGCACGGCCTCCACTTTCTTTGGATTTGATCCAGGGTTTGATCAGCAGCGTGAGTCGATACCCCGGCAAGGGGTTCTTGCGCAAATTGCGCTCGGGACGCCCCATGGCTGCCGTGCAACTTTTTGTGCAAACTTATTCCAATCCCGCCATCACCTGGGAGGATTTGGCCTTCCTGCGCGAGCACACTAAACTACCCATCTTGCTCAAAGGAATCCTGCACCCCGATGATGCCCGCAAGGCCTTGGATTACGGGATGGATGGCCTCGTAGTGTCCAACCACGGAGGCCGTCAGGTGGATGGCTCCATCAGCGCCATTGAAGCGCTACCAGGAATTGTAGCAGCAGTAAATAAACAAGTGCCCATCATCCTTGACAGCGGTATTCGCGGTGGAGCGGATGTGTTCAAGGCATTGGCATTGGGGGCGAGTGCGGTTGGTTTGGGCCGGCCTTATGTGTATGGACTTACCTTGGGTGGGCAGCAGGGCGTGTATCAGGTATTGCGGCATTTGATGTCCGACTTTGAGTTGACCATGCGTTTGGCGGGCTGCCGGGAGATTGGGGAGATTAATCGGGAATGTTTGGCTCTTTAATTACACTTTTAACCATTTAAAACCTCCAGAATGTCATATCCTGTTTTAAAATTTTCTCCATTTTACGCCATTTCAACACTGCTGCTTTTCATCACCGAAGTCATCATTGCTCTGTTCGTCCATGACCAATTTATCCGCCCTTATATTGGCGATTTTTTGGTGGTGATTTTGATTTATTGCTTTGTCAAATCATTTTTGAATACCCCAATCGTGCCTACGGCCTTGGGCGTTTTGCTTTTCGCCTATACGGTTGAGTTGTTGCAGTATTTCCGCATTGTTGAAGTATTGGGACTACAAGATTCCAGGGCAGCGCGGATCATTATTGGCAGTTCATTTGAGTGGCAGGATATGCTGGCTTATACTTTGGGAATTATGGCCGTGGTTTTACTAGAAAAAGGAAACATCAAGAACACAAAATAAAGGTTTGTCAACGTCTAACTCTGTGTCCTTGGTGTCCTCTTTTTTCCCTCTGTGTTAATAAAATGTCGCTTTGATCCTATTCAGAATGACTCAGCTTTAGTTCACTTCCCCTTCTTCTGATACGACTTCGGATCAATCGCCTTTGGCGACCAATGGTTAAAAAACTCCAATACGGCAGCCGTACTATGGCCTTTGCCTTGTTCCAAATAGGCGCTGTTCTGGGTGTGCAGGCGATTGCCCTTGCCATCCAAAATCACAAATACCGGGAAGCCAAAACGCTCGGGATAACCCAGAGAAGCCAGGATTTCCTCGTTTTTATTCTCTGGACTGTAATTCAAATGGTAGGGGACAAAATTTTTCTCCATTACCGTTTTGAGGGTGTCATTGGTAGTCACTTTGTTGTGAAAAAGAATACACCAGCTGCACCAGTTGCCACCAATTTGCAACAACACGTGTTTACCCTCCTTGGCCGCCTGCTTCACCGCAGTTTCAATGTCGGCTTTGGCATCCGCAGCGGGATTGTACAATTTGGGTTTGGCCGTTTCTGCATTTTGGGCATTGGCCAGCGAAGCGATGCTCAGGAAGAGCAAAAAGATCAAGTTTTTCATGTCTTATTCGGTTAAGAATACTAATTCACGAAAATACTATTTCTCGCTGCAATCCTTCATCAAAAAAATCTGTCTTTAGCTGTAACTAATTCCTCAGCATTTTAGTCTACGCCATACTCGCCTGCTCTATCGTCATTCTACGCCGTTTCTAAAACCATTAATACCATGAAAGGATTTTTCCCATTGTGCCTCCTGATGGCCTTTAGCAGCACGCTATTTGCACAAGCCAATCCATGCACTTGTGCAGAAAACGTAGAGCGCATGTACCAAAAACTGGAAGCCAATTACATCGCCTATCACCTAACCAAGGACAAAATTGGTGCAAGCTATCAAACCAGGAAACTCCAGTATCGAGTACTAGCAGCCAAAACACCTTTAAATGGCTGCGCCAAACTCATGCAGGCTTTTTTGAGTTTTTTTAAAGACGGGCACCTGTTTGTGTCTGAGTTTCCCAAGTTGCCAGAAGCGGAATTGAGCGCTTCCAAAACCATGATTAAAGCCCAAAAGCTTGATTTAAATAAAGTCAACCCAGGCAATAAAACGGGTATCGAAGGCTACTGGACGGATGGAACTTCCAAATTCGCCATCGTCAAAAATACCAATCCTAAAATCCCTTTCAGTCATGTCGCAGTTGTACTTGAAGCCCCCGATAGCAGCAAAGCAGGTGAAGTCAAGATGGGGGTAAGCCTCAGCAATGGACTATGGGAAGGTCTGTATTATACCAACGCCTATGCCCCGCGTTACGTCAAAATCACTCCGTACAAAGACAATCAAATCTTATCCATTTGGGGTGGCTTTACCTGGGGAAAATTGTTGGATAAAAATGCGCCATTGTTCGACCCTACCCTACCGAGTGTCAAAAAACTGGATGATCAAACGGTGTTGCTCACGATCCCTTCCTTTCTGATTGACAAGAAGCAATTTGATGCAGTGTTGATGGGGCATTTTAAGGAATTAACCGAGACGGAATACCTCATCATCGACATTCGGGGCAACACTGGGGGCAATGGCATCTATTTCGATTTGTTGAGTTTGTACTACGAAAAACCAGCGCTGAGCAAGGTAGGTTTTGCCATTTCCTCTGCGGACAATCTGGATTATTTTAAAAAGTTTGCCTCCACTCGCAGCAATGACCCTTATGCTCCAGTGGTGGCAGCCATGCAAGCAGAAACGGGCAAAATTGTAAGCGGGCCGGTATTTGGGCCACTTGAACTGAAGCCCTTACCGTCCAAGCTCAAAAAAGTGGTCATCCTCACCGACCGAGGCAATATGAGCGCCGCCGAAACCTTCATTTTGCATTCCAAAGGGGTAAGCAGTAAGGTCGTCACGATGGGTGAAAACACAGGCGGCGTGGTTGATTACAACAACATCAACATGGTCAGTTTGGGCTGCGAAACCCAGGGCATCTTTTTTGGCTACCCTACTTACAGTTTAAACGATGCAGTGCATCTGGGGAAAGGGTACAACAAAACCGGAATTGCGCCCGACGTGCGGATAGATGCCAAAATTGCGGATAAAATTGGCTTTGCCCAACAGTATTTGCAAAAGCGCTAATTGGGATTTACCAGAGATGCTCAAGAACCTTATCTTGTGCCCACTTTCCAACAGGCACAAAAACACATGGCACAAACGCAATCAAAGGACGCTTACGAGGTACTCAAAATTGCAGATTATCGAAACTATCTCTTTTCCCGGGTAGCGGTTACTTTTGGGGTAAATGTACTGGGTCCAACGGTAGGTTGGCAGATTTATGAAATCACCCAGGAGCCTTTTGCGCTGGGTTTGATTGGGCTAGCCGAGTTTTTGCCTTTTTTGCTGGTGACCCTGATTGGTGGCTACATTGCCGACATCTTTGACCGACGTAAAATTATGGTCACTTGTATCAGTCTGTATACCATCTGTGCCTTTAGTTTGTACCTGATTACCCATCAATATCCTCAGGTGCTCAATGAATATGGCGCCACCCCCATCTACCTCATCATCGGGCTGACTGGCCTGATCCGAGGCTTTATGAGTCCGGCGCAAACCGCCTTTGCCGCCCAACTGGTACCGCCGCAATTGTATACCAATGCCACCACATGGAACACCATGACCTGGCAACTTTCCTCCATCGGCGGGCCAGCTGTTGGAGGGCTTTTGTGCGCCACGAGCCACAGTGCCTGGCCAAGTTATGCCTTGGCAGCTGGGTTGGCTATGGCGGGTTTGGGCTTTGTTTTATTGGTTCCCAGCAAACATGCGCCTCAGCTGGTTGAAGGCAAAAAAATTCCCCGAGAAGGTTTTTTGGTCAGTGTACGTACGGGCTTGGATTTTGTGTTTAAAAAGCAGATTATCCTGGCCAGTTTGGCCCTGGATATGTTTGCGGTCTTGTTTGGGGGCGCAGTAGCCTTGTTGCCCGCGTTTGCCAAAGACGTTTTGGCCGTAGGTCCCGAAGGTTTTGGTGCGCTGCGCGCAGCGCCAGCGGTTGGGGCTTTCATCATGGCCTGGATTTTGGCCTATCGCCCACCCTTGGCCAATACGGGAAAAATACTGCTAGGTGCAGTGGCAGGTTTTGGCATCTGCACCATTCTTTTTGCCCTTTCCAACTCTTTCTGGTTTTCCCTGATCATGCTGGCGGGTACGGGCTTTTTTGACAACATCAGCATGGTGATTCGGGGTACCATCGTCCAGTTGTATACACCCAATGAAATGCGGGGTCGGGTTTCAGCGGTTAATGCCTTGTTCATCGGGTCGTCCAATGAATTGGGGGCTTTTGAATCGGGCTTGGCGGCAAAATTCCTGGGGCTGGTGCCGTCGGTGGTATTTGGCGGAAGTATGACTTTGGTGGTGGTGCTGACGACGTGGTGGAAGGCGCCGAAGTTGCGGGATATGAGTTTGGGGTGAACGCGGAGGAACTTGATTTAGCCTTTCTCCAAGCACAACTAAAGCGACATTTTTTTATCACAGAGGAAAAAAGAGAGGACACAATGGACACAAAGTTAGACGTTGACGAGGGTAACTTGTAAACGATAGCTCTGTCAACGTCTAACTTTGTGCCCTCTGTGCCCCTTTGTGCTTACTCTGTGATAAAAAGTGTCGCTTTTGAATAGGTCATCTCTCGCTTACTGTAACCGAAACAAGGTTTCCAACTGCCCCTCCGCCATCCTCTTCGGCGTAGCCGACAACACCCAATTCCGCAAACGATGCCCCAACACGCCTCCCAGGTTGCTTATTTTACCCAGCATAAAAGAAGTGTTCACCACAAAATTGACCTTGGGCCGCCGGAATTGTTCGTAAGCAGCAAAAGCCTCCGTGACCTCGCCATACCTTTCCAAATATTCCGCCAAATACCAGGCATCCTCTATGGCCTGACAGCCGCCTTGCCCCATGTTGGGAGTTGTGGCGTGGGCTGCGTCACCCAACAGCATAACCCGATCATGATTCCATTTGGCGAGTGGCTTAAGGTCGTACAGGTCATCGTGGAAAATTTCAGAAGACTTGGCTTTGGCGATCACTTCAGCATACATTGTAGGAAATTCATTGAATTGCGCCAGCAAATAATTGAGCTGATCAGCCGGAGGCACTGTAAAACCTGGTTTGTGTTTTTCGGTGTAATAAAAATAAACCTTGTTGGGTGCTACCTGAATCATGGCCACCCTTTTACCTCCCGTTTTTGCCCACAATTCTTTGGCCTGATGGGGGGCTTCGAACTGGTGCTCGATGATGCCCCGCCAACAAGTGTGGCTAGAGTACCGCAAGGGTTTTTCACCAAAAATCGCGTTCCGAGTTGCCGAGCGCAATCCGTCCGCTCCGATCAATACATCGGATTCCGCCTGGCTGCCGTCTTCAAAAAAGGCCAGTACTTTGCCCCCGGGGACTTGTTGGATCGATTGGAGTCGCTTGTTGACATGAATAGGTGTGTTGGGCAATTGTTGCAGCAAAACCTGTTGCAATTGCCCCCGATGAATGGCCACGCTGGGTTCCCCAAATTTTGTCCGAATGGCCTGGATATCCATCATTTGTAAGGGTCGCCCCTCGTGATCGGCAACGCAAAAATGGTCGAGCACGTTGCCAGCCTGGGCAATTTCATCTGCAAAACCCAGTCTACGGGCAATCTGCATGGCATTGGAAGCCATAATAATACCCGCCCCGATTGGGCGCAATGCAACAGCGGCTTCGTACAATTCGACCTGATGTCCTTTTTTTTCAAGTGCTATAGCTGCGGTAAGTCCACCAATGCCTGCACCAATAATGTTGATCTTCATGAGTCGGTAGATTTAGAGGAGTTTAGGAGAGTTGAGGAGTTGATGAGTTTAGGAGTTTAGGCTACCGCGAGCGGTTTTGACAATGTCCTCGTCTGAGTCGCTCGCGGCAGCCTAAACCTTCTCAACCTCCTCAACCTCCTCAACTTTTTTAGGTGTTTTGAAATTTAGAACAAATGTACTAATTTTGCACAATTAGG
>JAAFHQ010000205.1 GCA_013298445.1 Chitinophagales bacterium
GTTCAGCAGCACCAGATTGCTGTTCATGGCACTCGCGTTCAGGAAAATAATTTTGGCATAAAACTCCAGCGTTTCGCGGGTTTGGGTATCAATCACGCGGACGCCTACGGCCTTTTGTTTTTTCTCATCATAAATAATGGAGTGCACCAGGGAATGTGGGCGCAGGGTCATCTTACCCGTTTTGGCCGCCCAGGGCAGGGTAGAGGAGTTGGTGCTGAAATAGCCTCCCAGCGGGCAACCGCGTTCGCAGAGGGTACGGTTGGCACATTTGCCCCGACCTTGCTGGCGGTGAATCTCGTTGACCTGGGTCAGGTTCGCGCAACGGCCCATGATGACGTGGCGATCCGGGAATTTTTGAGCCACCTGCTGACTGAAGTGTTTTTCCACACAGCTCATTTCATGTGGGGGCAAAAACTCCCCGTCCGGTAAACTGGCCACCCCATCGCGGTTGCCGCTGATACCTGCAAATTTTTCCACGTGGCTGTACCAGGGCGCAATGTCTTTGTACCGGATCGGCCAATCTACGGCATACCCATCCCTGGCCGGGCCTTCAAAGTCAAAATCACTCCAGCGCTGGGTTTGGCGGGCCCACAGCAAGGAGCGTCCTCCCACCTGATAGCCGCGAATCCAGCCAAAGGGTTTGTCCTGGATGTATTCCTGTTCGCTGTCTTTGACCAGGAAATGGGTGGTAGCTTCCGAAAAAATGTAGTGGATATTCGTTCTGGATTTTTGGTACTCCGCAGCAAGGGCGCTGGGTACGGTACCCAGGTGCTCAAGCTCCCAGGGCATCTTATTGGCGGTCGGGTAATCCACAATGTGTTGCACGTCGCGGCCCCGCTCAAGAACCAGTGTTTTGAGGCCTTTTTCGGTCAATTCCTTGGCGGCCCAGCCACCGCTGATGCCAGTGCCGATGACGATGGCATCGAAACTGCGTTTTTTGATGCTATCCAGGTTGAGATTTGCCATTGATGCAGGTCGTATTTTAAGGCGACAATTTACACATTAGACGAAGGGAAACACTCTTGCCCCTGGCAAAAATTTAATTTTGTCAAGCTAAAAACTCACCAAATGCCATTCCACGTCAAATGATACCTACCGCTTTCTATAGGTGAAAAAGAGGCAAAATGGCCTAAGTGTTTGTACCTCAGTCTTCCTTTATGTTTCCTAATTGTAAAAAAAGATAATTTTCGCTTCTTTAAGCGAGATAGAGATACTACCTTTGCACCGATTTAAGCGAAAGCATAATTCACTCTTAAAGACAAACGAAGGTGAAAGTGAGCAATAAGCCGATCATCAGAATAGCTTTGATGTTGTTTATCAGTGTTTTGGGTGTAAATTTTGCCTGGGCGAACGAAGAAGAGACCCCGGGTAAATACGATCCAGTTGGTACCGTGATGAACCACATTTCCGATGCCAATGAATTCCACATCTGGAAAGGAGTACACATTCCCCTACCTTGTTTTCTTTATGCTCCGGGTGAGCCAACCAAAAAATGGACTTTCCTCTCTTCTGGCAAGTTTGAACACGGCCACAAAGCCATCGATCGCTATGTGATCAACCACGGCCGGGTCAACCGCATCGCAGACCCTTCCTTCCCAATGGGTGAAGTGCACATTGAAGGGGTACACGGCAAAGAAGAAATGCAACTCGTAAAGGGCAAAGAAAAAGAAGTTGAAGTTTTTTACGCCCATTACGAAGGCAAAGAATATAAGCTGGAAAAGCCCAGCACCCTGGACGGTGGCATGATGGGCGGTGGCATCACTTCCTTTTATGATTTTTCCATCACCAAGAACGTGTTCACGATGATGTTGGCAGCCCTGCTGCTGATCCTGATTTTTACCTCGGTACGCAATGGCTACCGCAAAAATGAAGGCAAAGCACCAAGTGGCATTCAATCTTTCTTCGAACCTTTCTTTGTGTTCATCCGCGACGAAGTTGCCAAACCAAATATTGGGCTAAAACACTACGAGCGTTTTATGCCTTTCATTTTGACTTTGTTTTTCTTCATCTTGTTCTGCAACCTTTTGGGCTTGATGCCTTTCTTCCCCGGTGGCGCCAACGTAACGGGCAACCTGGCAGTAACCTTTGTACTGGCCGTTTTTGCCTTTATCATTACCAACATCAATGGCAATCGCCACTACTGGCAGCACATCTTCTGGATGCCCGGCATTCCAGCCTGGGTCAAAACGATCCTGACACCAGTAGAAGTACTCGGTTTGGTGATCAAACCTTTCTCCTTGATGATTCGTCTTTTCGCCAACATATCTGCTGGTCACATCATTATCCTGAGTTTGATCGGGTTGATCTTCGTCTTTGGCGAAAACGGCACCAGCTTCGGTGGTGGTGTTGTAGGCGCAATTGTTGGTGGTGCGTTTACCGCATTTATGAACCTGATCGAATTGCTGGTGGCATTTTTGCAAGCCTTCGTGTTTTCAATGCTGACGGCGTCCTACATTGGCGCGGCAGTAGAAGATGGCCACCACGATCACCACGATGAGGCGCATCACGCTTAACCCACGAACCAAACCCACGAATTCATTCGTGGGCTGAGCGAACAGACCCTGGAATTTTTGATAGGAACATTCATAACGTTTTAAATAAATCTCACAATGGGAGCAATTGGAGCTGGAATTGCAGCGCTTGGCGCTGGTATCGGTGTAGGTTTGATCGGTAGCAAAGCAATGGACGCTATCGCACGTCAGCCTGAAGCAGTAAACGACATCCGTGCAAACATGATCTTGACCGCTGCTTTGGTGGAAGGTGCTGCTCTGTTTGCTATCGTAGTTGGTCTGTTGGCAGGTTAATTCCTACCCGTAGTAAAAGCTACAACAACAAGAGGAAGACCGGACAGCAGCGGTTGGCTTTTGGCCGGTCTTCATACTTAGTCCCATTGCAGCGCATGTTCCCTGTGGAACCTGTGCGAATGTGTTTTGGAAAGTCATCATTCTTAATATACTCGCCGATGAATTCGGCGCTACAATGTATAAAACATGACGCAGTTTGTTTTTTTAGGCGGCTTTTCAGTCATGCAACCGGATCCAGGTTTGATTTTCTGGACAACGGTCATTTTCCTTTTGGTATGGGTCGTTTTGGGTCGTACTGCTTTCCGTCCGATTCAAGAGTCCTTGAAAAAGCGTGACGCTGACATCCAAAACGCACTGGATGAGGCCAAACGTGCCCGGGAGGAAATTGGCAAAATGCAATCGCAGAATGAACTTTTGTTGAAAGAAGCACAGGAACAACGTGCTGCGATCATCAAAGAAGCAAAAGAAATTCGTGAAGCGACCATCAAACGCGCCGAGGAAGAAGCTAAAGTAAAAGTGCAAGCCATGATTGCTGAGGCCAAAACCGACGTAGAGCACATGCGCCTTGAGCTAAAAACCAGCATCAAAAATGAACTAGGCAACATGGCCCTGGACATTGCTGAAAAACTGGTCCGTAAGGAACTCAAGAGCAATACCGAAAATACAGAGCTCGCGCAGAAATTGGTGGAAGAGATCAAATTTAACTAACAGCGGTAAGGGATTTGGGAGATTCTGACAACAACCCACGAATTCATTCGTGGGAGATGTCTCGATCACACCCACACCCACACCCACACTCACACCTCTTTATGTCCGTTAACAGAATTGCATCTCGCTACGCCAAATCACTCATCGATCTGGCCGTAGAGCAAAATAACCTGGAGAAAATTCACGGGGATGTAGAGCATTTGCGTCGGATGATCAAAAGCAGCAAGGATTTTAATGCCTTCCTGCGTAGCCCGGTGATCCAGTATTCGCGCAAGAAGAAGGCTTTGGAGGCACTGCTCAAAGATAGATTTGAAGACTTGACCTTCAAGTTTGTTGACTTGCTGGCGTCCAAAAAACGGGAAGCTTATTTGCCGGAAATCGCGGAAGAATTCATCATCCAATACCGGACCCTGAATAAGATTTCTCAAGCTCTGATCATCACTGCTGGTGAAATCACTCCCGAGCTGGAAGCCCAAATCAAGGCAAAATTACAAGATGCTACCATAGGTTACGCCAATGTAGAGGTGGTAACCAAAGTTGACCCAAGCCTGATTGGCGGTTTTGTCATCGAGTTCGAAGGCCACGTTTACGACGTAAGTGTGAAGTACGAACTGGATCAAATGCGCAAACAGTTCAAAGGCAACTTGTTTGAATCTGCAATTGGAAGATAATAACAAATTACGAATTCAGAATGACGAATTACGATACGCGTTTCGCCCAATTCGTCATTCGTCAATCACAAATTCGTCATTCGCATAACCTCATCTGCTCTCACCGGCAGGTGCAAATTCGATAAACAATGGTTGATGTAAGACCAGAAGAAATTTCTCAGATACTCAAGCAGCAGATCTCTGGATTTGGATCTGCTTCCGAATTGGAGGAGTTTGGTACCGTACTACAGGTAGGCGACGGTATTGCTCGTGTTTATGGTCTGAATAGTGCTCAGGCCGGTGAATTGGTAGAGTTCGAATCGGGCGTCCAAGCCATCGTTTTGAACCTCGAAGAAGACAACGTAGGGGTTGTATTGATGGGTGCTGGCGACGGCATCAAAGAAGGCTCTCGCGTAAAACGTACCAGCCGCATTGCTTCGATTGAAGTAGGTGATGGTTACCTGGGCCGGGTTGTAAACCCACTGGGTCAGCCTATCGACGGTCGTGGACCAATCACGGGCGTTAAGTACGAAATGCCACTGGAGCGCAAAGCTCCCGGGGTAATTTTCCGTCAGCCTGTAACCGAACCACTACAAACGGGTATCAAGGCCATCGACGCCATGATTCCAATCGGTCGTGGCCAGCGCGAATTGATCATTGGTGACCGCCAAACGGGTAAAACCGCCATCGCGATCGATACCATTATCAACCAACGCGAATTTTACGATCGGGGTGAGCCTGTTTTCTGTATCTATGTAGCTTCTGGCCAAAAGGCTTCTACCGTAGCCAACGTGGCTAAAACGTTGGAAGATGCAGGTGCACTGGCTTATACTGTAATCGTATCTGCTTCTGCTTCTGATCCTGCTCCACTACAGTTCTACGCACCATTTGCTGGCGCGTCGATTGGGGAGTTTTTCCGCGATACAGGTCGCCCTGCCTTGATCATTTACGATGACCTTTCCAAGCAGGCTGTGGCTTACCGTGAGGTGTCCCTGCTGCTGCGTCGCCCTCCGGGTCGTGAAGCTTATCCTGGGGACGTATTTTACCTGCACAGCCGTTTGCTGGAGCGCGCTGCCAAGATTATCGCCAACGATGAGATTGCACGCAACATGAACGACTTGCCAGATTCTCTGAAAAACGGAAAAGATGCCAACGGCCAACCCATCGTGAAAGGTGGCGGTTCTTTGACGGCCCTGCCGATCATCGAAACCCAGGCTGGTGACGTTTCTGCATACATCCCGACCAACGTAATTTCGATTACTGACGGTCAGATCTTCCTCGAATCCAACTTGTTCAACGCGGGTATCCGCCCAGCCATCAACGTAGGTATCTCCGTGAGCCGGGTAGGTGGTAACGCGCAGATCAAGTCGATGAAGAAAGTATCCGGTACTTTGAAACTCGACCAGGCGCAATACCGCGAATTGGAAGCGTTTGCAAAATTCGGTTCCGACCTCGATCCAGCTACTATGGCAGTATTGGAAAAAGGCAAGCGCAACGTGGAAATCCTCAAACAACCACAATACTCGCCAGTATCGGTACAGAAACAGGTAGCCATCATTTACCTGGGTACCAATGGTTTGTTGAAAGACGTTCCGGTAAATAAAGTTCGTGAATTCGAAGATTTGTTCCTGACTACCCTCGAAGGCCGCTACCCAGCTGTACTGGATGCGTTCAGAGCAGGTAAGCTGGAAAACGACGACTTGGCAAAAGTAAGAGAAGTTGCCGCTGAGTTGACCAATCAATTCAAGTAATCTGCCATGGGTGCAAACTTAAAAGAGGTTCGTGAGCGGATCAAGTCGGTGATGAACACGCAACAAATCACCAAAGCCATGAAAATGGTTTCGGCGTCCAAGTTGCGCAGAGCCCAGACTGCGATCCAACAATTGCGGCCTTATGCTGATAAATTGAACGCGATGTTGCGCAACATCCTCTCCAACCTGGAGGGGGATGCCAGCACAACCTACGGCCAGGAGCGCCCGGTGGAACGTGCCTGCATTGTAGTGGTGACCTCCAATCGCGGCCTTTGTGGTGCCTTTAACTCCAACGTGAATAAAGCGGCGGTACTGGCCATCGAAACCAAGTACGCAGGAGTACGTGCCAAGGGCAACCTGGACATCCTCTGCATTGGCAAGCGGGGTGCAGAATTTTTCAAAAAGCGCTACCCGGATTGTCGCATCATCGACGATCACATGATGCTTTTTGAAGACCTGAGCTCGAGCAATGTAGGAACGGTATCGGGCAAACTGATGGAGGCCTTCGTGAGCAAGCAGTACGATGCGGTAGAAGTAGCTTATGGCCGCTTCCGCAACGCTGCCATGCAATACGCCGAAGTTGAACGTTGGTTGCCGGTAGCCAAACTGGAGGTTCAAGCTGGTGCCAGCACTAAAAAAGCCGACTACATCTTTGAACCAACGAAAGAAGGTTTGTTGGAATACCTGGTGCCTAGCATCCTGAAGACACAGTTCCAGAAATACCTGCTGGATACCCACGCTTCAGAGCACGGTGCCCGGATGACTTCGATGGACAAGGCGACTGAAAACGCCAATGACCTACTCCGCGACTTGCGCATCAACTACAACAAAGCCCGCCAGGAAACGATTACCAACGAGATTTTGGAAATCGTGGGTGGTGCCGCGGCGTTGTCGTCGAACTAAGGAAATACAGAGAAACAAAACGAAAGATAAAAAGGGGTGTGGCGCTGAGAGGTGTTGCGCCCCTTTTTGGTTTTTGCGTTATCGCTGCACCCTCGACGCATGTATCCTCCCACGAATTCGACTCAAAGACTCAGGTTTGACCCCCAAATAACTCGCCAATTGATACTGCGGCACCCGGGTTAATAAATTGGGGCGGGTGTTTAGCAAATTCAGGTAACGCTCCTCGGGGCTGGAAGCCAGATAAAAGGCCATCAACTCGCGGAATTGCCCCAATTTTTTCTCCGTTTCAATGCGGCAAAGGGATTCGATGCGGGGAAAAAGGCGGTACATTTTTTCTTCCTGCGCCTGCGTGAAAACCGACAAGGTGGTGTCTTCCAGGCACTCCCAGTATTTTCGGCTGGGTCTCCTTTCTATTTTGCTCAAATCATCGGAAATGGAATCCCCTTCCAGGTAAAATTCGCTGGTTTTTTCCTCTCCATCCACGAGGTAATATTCGCGAACACAGCCTTTAAATACGTGGTAACAGACTTGAGGAATCTGCCCTTCGCGCAACAAAAAACTCCCTTTTTTCACGGTTTTAATGGTCACTTCCGCCACAACCCGCTGGATTTCCTCAGCTTGTAAAGGCGTGTAAACGTGCAAGTCCTGGATCATTTTTTGGGTACATTGATCCAGGTTATGACTTGGCTTGGAAAAAACAGCTTCGTTCGCGGGTTGCATGGGCGGTTCATTTTGTGGAATCACCCAAAATACCCTTAGCGCTGCGGACCTGCGTTTAATTTTCGATGAAATCGAAACTGGCTTCGACTCAATGCACGAGGGGTGATAAAAAATAAGTAATCATTTTGCCCCACTACTAAGTCTCAGTCTGCCAGGTCGATGATCACATTTCCAATTTTTTGCCCGCTTCCTACATATTCGAACGCTTCGCTGATTTTTTCCAAGGGGTAAGTTCGATCAATGAGGGGCTTGAATTGACCGGCTTCTATCAACTTTTTCATGTACTCCAAACTGGCCTTGATGTTAAAGGGAATGGGAAAAACTACCTTTTTGGTACCAAAAATTCGAGTAAGCAAAGGCAGATAGAGGTTTTGCCACCAAGGACCCAATTCAGACGAAATGTAGATACCTCCTGGCTTCAAGAGTCGTTTGCATTTAAAAAAAGTACTTTTTCCTACGGCGTCAAATACATAATCGTAGCTTTCTCCGTGCTGAGTAAAATCCTCTTTTTCAAAATCAATAACCTTTTCAACCCCAAAGGCCTGAATACGCTCCACGTTTTTAGTGCCACACACCGCAGTGACCTGTACGCCTAAATCGTGTAGAATTTGTATTGACGCTGAGCCGATAGCCCCAGTTCCCCCATTGACCAATACTTTTTGGCCGGGAGTGACCTTTAGTTTGTTGATAAAATTAATGGCGTAATGGGCGGCTTCGGCGCTGGCCACCGCTACTTCATAGCTGGCATTTTCAGGCATTTTTATCACATTCCCACTTGTGGCGATGCAAAGGTATTGGGCATGCGACTCCAGTCCGCTGTCATTAAAACCCCATACTCGATCGCCAATTTTAAAGTCCTTTACCTCCTGGCCAATTCCTTCGACCTGCCCGGCGAAATCGGTGCCCGTAATTGGCAATTTGGGCTTGCTCAAACCTGTAAACGCCCGGATAGCCAGTGGCCAACCCGTCAGCACCGCACAATCGGTACGGTTGACGGTAGCGGCATACACCCTGACCAAAATTTCGTTCGCTTTTGGCTGGGGTTGGGGTACCTCCCCGACACTCAATTGCTGGTGAGGCACATATTGGTAACGAATAGCTGCTTTCATGGATAAGATGGTTTAGGAGGGTTGAGGAAGGTTGAGGAAGGTTGAGAACATGAGTCATCCCGAATTTTTGGGATGACAAACCGCGAAAGCGGTTGAATTTATAATAGCCCCGGTCGTCCGGGGTCATTTTGGTAGCAAAAGGTTTCGCAACCGCGGATGCGGTTGAACTTTC
>JAAFHQ010000206.1 GCA_013298445.1 Chitinophagales bacterium
CCCGGTCAGCTTCTTCGTAGTTGATAAAATCGGGGGCAAAAAAGGGTGTGCTGATTTTGTAACCCGTTGCCGCAATGATGGTATCGTACTCCTCCACTACCCCATCGGCAAAAAACACTTTGTGGCCTTCCACCTTCACGATGCCCTTGCGGGGATGGACTTTGCCGTGGCGGATTTTGTACAACAACTCGGAGTTTACAGTAGGGTGCGCCTTGAGAACCGGGAAATCAGGATCAGGCAAGCCGTATTCCGAATATTTCCCCACCTGTATCCGCAGACTCAACTGGCGTAAAAAAGCCGCAATGGGTTTGGGTACCCACAACATCTGTCCGTTGAATGTATCGGTGGGTTTGCCCATAAAAAACTTGGGCACAATGTATTGAGGACCACGGGTGCTGATGGCCACAAAACTCGCCACGCGGCTGATTTCCACCGCACAATCACAACCGGAATTGCCTGCACCGACGACCAACACCCTTTGATCTTTGAATGGCTCGGCCATTTTGTAATGATGGGAATGCAGGTATCTACCTCCAAACTGGGCTGGCCAGTTTTCAGGGTGCTGGGGCACATTGTGGTGTCCGTTAGCAACCAGTAAATAATCGAAGGTTTCTTTTTGGCCGTCGCCAAGTGTGATCAACCATTTTTCACCCGCTACTTTTTCTGCACTTTGTACTTTGGTATTGAAGCGGATGTAAGGATACAAGCCAAAATGTGCCGCATAGGCCTGAAAGTATTTCAACAATTGATCGTGAGAAGGGTAATCTGGATACTCAGCTGGCATGGGGAAATCGGCATACTGCGACATCGTTTTGGAGCTGATGATGTGGGTCGTTTCACAAACGCTGGAATGCGACTCTTCTGCTGAATACACCCAATTGCCGCCAATCTGGTCATTTTGCTCATAACAGACGACATCGCTCAGCCCTGCTTGCAACAAATTTTTCAAAGTGGTAATGCCCGAACAGCCTGCGCCAATGACACAAATTCGCTTCATGATCTGATGTAGTTTTTTACAACTTTAAAAGTAGTAAAAAAGCAAAAGCGAATAACAAAAAGCATAAGGAGGTCCTTTTTACTTCTCGTTATTCGCTTTTCACCAATCACTTTTCACTTATCACTTTTTACTTCTTCTCTGGATACAACACCGCCGTAGCCCGATTCGACCCACCAAAAATAATCTTGGCTACATTTTGAATGTCTTGGGCGGTAAGTGCTGCCAGGTGTTTATCGTAGTTGAGCATCCGCTGGGGGTCGGTTTTAAAGATTTGGATGTTGTTCAATTCGCTCAACCAATAGGCATTACTTTTGACTTGTTCGCGGTGCTGCTCGGTCCATTGCGTTTTGATCTTGGCCAGGTCTTCCTCTTTCGGTCCATTGGTTTTGATTTGTTCAATTTCCGCCAGTGCCGCTGCAATGAGTTTGTCCACATTTTCCGGGCCGCAGGGGAAGGACAGGGAGGCGCTGAAATTCTCATAGGGTCGCTGGTTGATCGAACAATTGAAGCCGCCACCATAAATGCCACTCATTTCTTCCCGCATTTTTTCAATCACTCGAATGTTGAGGATTTCAGCTAGGGCGTCTGCGTAAAAATCCAGATCGGGAGTATAGGCCACCTCGCCATGCCAAATGATTTGCACCTGGCTTTTGGGGTCCGCCCCGCGATACACTTTGAGTTCCTGTACTCCGGTAATGTTGCGCGAACCATTGTCTTTCCAGTTGCGCTCTTTGCCACTCACGGGTAAGGCGCCCAGGTATTGGGCAATTAAGGGTTTCATCTTAGCCTCGTCCAAACTGCCTACAAAAATGAAGTGAAGGCCAGTGGCGTCGCCGAGGGATTCTTTGTAGATGGCCATTGCCCGATCCAGGTTAACCTGTTCATAATCCTTCGGCTTGGGGAGCCCCAATTGCCAGGGGCTGTTGTTCGACATCCAGGTACTCATGGTATCGATGAAAGCAAATTGTGGGTTGGAACCCATCATGGCCCATTGCGACTTTTGTTTGGCTTTGTAGCCCGCAAAAAGGGCCTCGTCGCGCCGGGGAGCGGTAGCATATAGGTATACCATTTGTAGCGCGGTCTCAAAGTCTTTGACACTGCTACTTCCCGAAAAACCAGCGGTCAGGTTGCCAATCCCAGGGCGAACGTTGGCGATTTTCCCAGCGTTGATTTTGCGCATGTCGGTTGGCGTAAAACTCGCTAGCCCCATCTCCCCAACTATCCCGGCAATCAAAGAAGCATTGCGCAAATCTTCAACCGGGTAATTGTTGACGCCTCCGAAGCGGGCCGAGCGGAACTGGATTTCGTCGTTTTTAAAATCGGTGGTTTTTAAGGTAACTTTTACACCGTTGCTTAGGGTTAATTCCGTAATACCTAGGGCCGGGTTGGAACTTTCCTTGATAATTTTCCCACCGCTGGGTGGGCCAGCCATCAGGCTGCTGGCCAGGGCTTTCTCTTCGTAGGGTTTGACTACTTGCTGACTGGCTTTGGTGTACATCGCCAACAGCTGAGCCTCGGTCGGCAGGGTATGCGTTCCTTTTACTGGCCCAGTCAACAAGATGAACTTGTGGCCATCCATTTTGAAACCACCGAATAGTTTATTGACGTCCTGCACCGTGGCCTTTTGCAAAAAGTCCTGGTGGTATTTCAACTCCAGTTCAATACCCGGGGAAGGTTCCTGTTCCAGGAAGTGATCGAGGTATTCCTGAACGTAGCCTTCGGATTCGGTCTTGTTCTTCTCTTTGGCCATACTTTCCATCGAATTGAGCATGCTCTTTTTGGCACGTTCAAATTCGGCGGGTAAAAAACCGTATTTCCGAGCTTGTTCCAAGACCCCATATGCCGCCGTCAGGGCAGTATCAATGCCTACCTTGCCGATGCCGCAGGAAAGGGTAAAACTTTTGTAGCCTCTGGCCATCCCGCCATTAAATGCGCCTGCACCCAGGAAAGGTGGATTGGCACCTTGAGATGCTTCCCGGAAGCGCGCACTCATCATGCTGCTCAACAAACGGCCCAAGATGTACTGCTGGTAAGCCCCCAGGGTATTGGCATCCGCGCTTTTGATGTTGTCGTAATAAATTTGCAGGCTATAATTGGTCGCTTCCTTGTCGCTGACCACCCGAACTTCGGTTTTGCTCCGCGCTGGGACAGCCGTGGCAACCCTGGGTACGATCGTTTTTGGATTGGGAATGGCCTCAAAATGTTTTTTGATCAAAGCCAGTGTAGCAACCGGATCAACATCTCCAACCACAATCAATGCCATCAAGTTAGGGCGGTACCAGGTGCTGTAAAAGCGCTTGATCGTTTCAGCTTTGGCATTTTTGATGATTTCATCCTTGCCAATGGGCAGGCGACTGGCGTACTTGGAGCCCGTAAAAAGTTGGTTGCGGTACTGTGCGAACATCCGATCTCCTGCGCCTTTGCCCAGACGGGATTCTTCCAACACGACGCCACGTTCTTTGTCAATTTCAGCGGGGTCGTAGGTACAGTTGTGTGCCCAATCTTCAAGCACCTGCAAGCCCTTTTCCAGGTTACCGGGGTCTTCCAGGGGTACGGGTAACATGTAAACCGTTTCGTCGAAGGAGGTGTAGGCGTTCAAATCTGCCCCAAAACGGATGCCCATTTTTTCCAAAAAGCTGACCAATTCGTTTTTGGGGAAATTTTTGGTTCCGTTGAAGGCCATGTGTTCACAAAAGTGGGCCAAACCGAGTTGGGTGTCATCTTCCTGGAGCGAACCCGCATTGATGGCGAGTCGGAGTTCGACCTTTTTTTCGGGCTTGGCGTTTTTGCGGATGTAGTAGGTCAGCCCGTTTTTGAGCTTTCCGGTTTGTACTGCGGGATCTAGCGGTAAGCGATCAGTTAGTGCAGTTTGGGCCTGGTTGCTGAGGGTGTAAGCCAGCAATACGGCGAGGAGGAATAAACGTTTCATATAGGTACGAGGTTTTTTTAGAGCATTACAGTGTATAGATGCACCTGAGCATTACAGTGGCGTATGTATATTGCTCTAACAAAACGTTTTCTATAAATCAATATTGCTTTATTTTAAGTCAAATAAGCATTTTCTTTATTCCAAAGTAATGATTTTCAGCTCTACTTTTCGATTGAGTTTTTTGACCGCCTCATCTGTACTTTCGCCAAAGCCTTTGAGGGCTATTCGGTTGACCGGGTAACCTTTATCTACCAGGTAAAGTGCGATTTTTTTGGCCCTTTTTTCCGATAGTTCAAAGTTGTAGCCATTGTTGCCAATATCGTCGGCATAGCCATCTATTTCAATGCGTTGTACTTCTTTACCCGCAATAGTAGCGATAAATGCATCCAGCTTGTCTTGCTCATTCATCTCCATTTCATCGCTGTCAAACTTGAACAAAAAACTCTTATTGTAACGTTGAGATTTGCGCACTTTCATCGTGGTTGCAATAGTGTCACTACTCCCATTGTTGTCGGTGTTGTTCTTGGTTTTGGGAACTTCTACTGGTTTTACATACACAGGTTGCAGGCGGAGTTCAAGGGAATAAAAACGTTTGTTGTCCCAAACCGGAATATTGAAATTACGGCTATAGGGCAGGTATCCATTTACATTGGCTTCCGTTTTTAAAAGGGATACCGAGGGCAGGCAAATAAAAAACCGTCCATCGGGGTCGGTTTGAATGGATTCCCGATCGGTGATTTTGACAATGGTCTGTACAGGTTTTTCGGATACTGAATCTTTCACAAACCCTTCCACAAAAGTCATAGGTTCACTGTACAAAGGGTCTTTGAATTGTACCTGGTAAATATCCATCCCCCCAAAACCCTCCGGTCTATTGGAAGCAAAATAGCCGGTACGGCCATCTGCGGATAAGAAAAAGCAGCGTTCCGTAAATGGAGAATTGATCTCGGGCCCCAGGTTGGTAGGCAATTCCCAAACGCCTTTTTCGTTCAAAAAACTCATAAAAATATCCTGGTCGCCAAGGCTAAGGTGGCCCGTAGAAGTGAAAAATAAGGTGCGGCCATCATTGGAAATAAAAGGGGACTCTTCATCCTGGGGCGTGTTGATTTTGGGCCCAAGGTTCATCGGAGGGCTCCAGTTGCCATCCAGCATTTTTTTGCTGTACCAAATGTCGGCACCACCCAGCCCACCTTCACGGATACTCGAAAAATACAGCGTTCGGCCATCACAACTGATGGCCGCCTGTGATTCCCATTTTTCTGAGTTGGGGTGGCCTATAATGGGTTTCACTTCCTTGATTTCGTGGCCCTCGATTTGGGCTTCCCAAATGTCACATACTCCAATCACATCCTCCCGTTTGCAAGCCGTAAAAAACATCCGCCGCCCATCGCGCACCAGGGTGCTCATGCCCTCGTCCAATTTGGTATTGAAGGTATTGCCCACATTTTCGCCTCTGCGCCAGCCATTCACTTCGTGAATACTGTAGTACAAATCCTCATCACGGCCTGTGGCACTCATGCGGGTATAAAAAAGCAAGGATTGGTCGTTGGTCAAGCAAGGGAAATATTGGTCGTGTTTGTCATTGATGTTGGACCCCAAGTTGTAGACGCTTACATCTTTGAGCAATACGTTGGTATCTTGTGAAACGGTACAGGCTCGAATGTTGTTGGGTAGTTTTTCGAGGTAGCCTGCTTCCAGCGTTTGTTCATGCAAACCATTGGCCGTAAAAGAAAGGTCTTCGAGCAATTGCAGGCGTTGAAACTGCTGAAAATAGGTCACTGCCCGCATTTTTTGCCCCAGTTTATAATACAATTGGCCAATTTCGTAATAAACCGCCCGCGAAAACTTGGGGCTCAATTCCACCACCTTGAGGTAGGCGCTGAGCGCTTGTTGGTAGTTGCCCAACTGCTCAAATGCGGCCCCCATTCCACGCCGGGCGGCGTGCAAACTGTCACTGATGAGCAGTGCCTGTTTGTAGAGTTTGATGGCCTTGTTGTATTTTTTTTCAGTAAAAGCAATGTCGCCTTCTTTGGTGAATTGAGCAGCCATAATCAGGTTTTGACCGGAAAGTTCGATGCCGGCAAACCAACAAAAGCTGAGGAGGAGTAGAAGTTTACGCATAATATGGATAGGTTTTGGGGACGAACAAAATTACGGGGTTCCGGGGTTCCAGAACTTGGGCTTAAAGCTTGGAACTATGGAGTCCCGGAACTCTGAGTTCCTTTTAAAATGACCCCTGGTTTTTTTCCAGTCAGTTTTCCTGATGCTATAACGGCAATTCCATTGACAAAAACGTATTCCATACCCGTAGAATAAGCATGGGGTTGATCATAAGTTGCCGGAGCACTGATTTTATTGGGATCAAAGATTAAAATATCGGCAACTTTGCCGGGGCGCAATTGGCCACGGTCGGTCAAATTGAACCTGGTTGCAGGCAGTACCGTCATTTTGCGGATGGCTTCTTCCAGGGCCATGATTTTTTGCTCCCGCACATAAGTACCCAATACCCGGGCGTTGGTGCCGTATGCACGAGGGTGCAACATGCTGCGGCCAAAACTGGCTACACCCGCGTCTGAAGCAATCATGCAGTAAGGGAATTGCATGATTTTTTTGACGTCCTCCTCCCCCATTTTGTGAAAAACCATTTGGACACGAGGGCCACGGGAGCAGAGTTTGAGTACGGTTTCTATCTCGTCGTCCAGATTGTAGGTTTCGCCTTTCTGCTTTTGGGTGACTTGAGGGATGGATTTTCCATTCAGCGTGGTATCCCAAGGGCAATTGGCGATCACAGCAAAACTGTAGTTTTCAGCTCCACTTTCCGTCAACATTTTTTTCATTTCGGCTACGATTGCCGCTTTAGTTTTGGGATTAGCGAGGCGGATTTTAAGCGAATCATTGCCGCCGCCCAGGGCCCATTCAGGAATCTGGGTGCTTAAAGTGGTACTACTTGCAGTATACGGATATTGATCCACCATTACATCAACTCCTGCGCTGCGGTATTCGTAGAGTTTGCTGATCAGGGCCTCACTTTTCCCCCAGGAGGCTTTGCCTGCTACTTTTAGGTGGGAGATTTCAACGGGGATTTTGGCTTCCCGACCAATTGTGATGGCTTCTTCAACCGCCTCGAATACCCGGTGGTCTTCATTGCGAATGTGAGAAGCATAGATGCCTTTATATTGCGCAGCGATTTTTGCCAAAGCGACAATTTCGTCAGTTTTGGCAAAAGCGCCCGGGATATAGATCAAACCCGTGGACAGGCCCAAAGCACCATCTTTCATGGCTTTGGTCATTAGCTCCTGCATTTGGGTTAACTCCTTTGCGCTGGGTGCACGATTGACCGAACCCATTACTTCGCTGCGGATGGTGTTGTGCCCTGCCAATGCGCCAACGTTGGCGGCGATGCCGAGTTTTTCCAACTCTTGAAAAAAAGCATTTAAGTCTTTGGCTGAATTGCCACAATTGCCCGTAACCAGGGAGGTAACCCCATCGAAAAGAAAATTGGCCGCGCTGGGATTGCTTTGAATACTGCCTTCGATATGGGTATGCACATCGATAAAACCTGGACAGACTATTTTTCCCGTAGCATCAATGATCTGCGTAGCAGTAGCTCCGCCCAAACCACCCATGGCAGCAATTTTTCCGTCGCGTACACCAATATCGATCTTGACCCGCGGCTGACCGGTGCCATCTACCAACAGGCCGTTTCTGATGAGTACATCAAAATTCACCTGCGCGGACAGCACATGTACCAGCATAAGGCTGGAGAAGACGCATAGTAGTTGTTTCATAGTGTTCCAGTCTAATACACTTTCAGACTGGAAATTTAGCAGATTTTTTTGGAATCAACGTGACCAACGTACACCCAAATAAAATTCTCGTCCATGAATGGGGCTAAATGCATACGCCGTGTCAAAGTAATTGCTAAATCCCGGCTGGCTTTGTGGGTCGTTAAATCCTACCAATGGGGAATAGGCTTGGCGGTAGTCAAACAAGTTTTGCACCCCGGTGAATAAATCCAGTTTCCCCTTGGCCAGGCTTTTGATCAACTGAAGATTGTGTATCGAAAAAATGGGCGATTGGATGGGCCGGGGGGTCGGGGACGGCTGCCCAGTTGGATCCAGATCAAACACTTCAGGCAGGGCCATGCTGCCCGTCCAATTGGCGGTATAGGCCAAGGTAATGCCCGCTTTTTTGAAGCGGTAATTGACTACAGCCAAACCTGTCCAGGCAGGAGCGAAGGGAATGGCCCGGGTTTCAAAATTGCCATTTTCTACTGCATCATACTGGGTGCTGCGCAAAAAACTGGCCCCAAGAGTGTAATTCAATGGGAAACGGAATTGCTGCTGCAAGGAAATATTGATGCCCCGGGTTTGGGCATAGCCATCGGTATTGGCGTAAATGATTTTGCCGGGCGTGTCGTAATTGGGAATGATTTTGTTGAGGAAATGGGTAAAAAAGGCGTCGATGTCCAGTGAACCCTGGCTTTCACCGAGGGTAAAAATATGGTTGTAATTGATGGAAAAGTTATAAGAACGCTCCGGGTTTAGGTTTTCGGTGATCACGACCTCCCGTTGCCCGGTAACAAAGGCGTGATCCTCGGTGAATAAATTGACCAGCCGGAAGCCAGTACCTGCATTCAAACGCCAGGTCGTCCAATCGCCCGTTTTGTATTTCAAATTGAGGCGGGGGGAAAAAATGGGGCCATTGCCTTTGTACAAATCCAAACGCGAGCCCAGCAGCAAGGTCATTTTGGGTCGAATGGTCCATTCGTCCTGGACAAATACGCCAGGAATGTACTGCAGGTCGGCACCGTTGGGCGTGGCAACAGTATTGTCGTCGTAGCGTTGCAGGCGATTGGTCAAGCCCAAGAGTAGGTCGTGCTT
>JAAFHQ010000207.1 GCA_013298445.1 Chitinophagales bacterium
GAGGATTTGCTCCCAGGCGACATAGCCATTGGCCACAAACATGTCCGTATAATAAGGTGGGTTATAGGTCTCTTGAAACAGGGGGGGATCAAAACCTTTTTCCAACAAACCCCAGAATTTATCCCTTCCACCAAAATTGATGGGCCCATCAATGGCTTTCATGCCCTTTTCGCGGAGGTAATTTTCAGCCGTTTCAAATAAAGCCTTGGCATAAGCCGGGTTCTCGATGCACTCAAAATAGCCGATGCCCCCTAGTGGATAAGGTTGTAATTTATTGTTGCGGTGGTCGATAAAGGCTGCTATACGCCCGGCGGGTTGATTTTGTTCATCCAGGAGTACAAAAACCTTGGCTTCACCATGGTCAAAAGCATGGTTCTTGCCTGGCGTAAAGGTGCCTTGTACGTCACCTTCCATGGGGGTGATCCAATTCGGATCATTGGCATAGATGCGGTGGGGTACTTGGTGGAAAAGTTTCCAGTGTTCCGGGTTTTGTACTTCGATAATGGTCATTGTAATAGTGGTTGTGGGCTGCGAAGATAATTTTCTATTGGTAATTTATTGAATTTGCAGCTTTGCCGCATGATTCCATTGAAAATATTTCTCTTATCATCGCTTCAATTTTTTCAACTGCTCCATGAACCACTCCTTCATGTGCGAAGGCAAAATCCTGGAATTGGTGATCTGGTTGTTCAAGATTTCAATCTTCTTGCGGTCGTTGAATTGGATTTTGATCAAACGTTTGGAAGCACTGATCAATTCTTTAAAAGACATCTTATGGTAGGCCAGCATTTTTTTGCGGTTGATGTAAGCCCGCATGCTGTCCAATAAGGATTCCAGTGCCATAAATTCATCCTTTTCGTAGTACAAGCGGATCAGCATCGTTTTGGCGGTGAGGTTGATCAAAATATCGTCGATGTCAAACTGAATCAAAAGGTCCTGAGCCCGGTCGTAGTCGCCTTGTTCAAAGTAGAGACGAGCCAGGGCAAATTTCACGAAATTCTCGCGGTACTCAGGTGCGAGGTAGTTCTGGTACTCTTCGATAAATTTGCTTACCCACTCAAACTCTCTGAGGGTGGTACCAGCCGTAACAATATTGCGGAATGCCAGGTGATTGAGGATACCATTTTCAATAATGATCCTACTTTCGATTGCCTTGCGGTAAAATTCAAATGCTTCGCGCACGAAGGCCTTGTACCCGATGTTCATCCGGGAAATGCAATAATTGATCACCATTAAGTAAATGTCCTTCCGTTCCAGGGCGTCAAAAAAATGTTCGGAGGATGAAAGAACCTTTTTGATTTCAAAAAAGTGGAACTCTTCATCAGGAAAGCGGAAGAGGTTGTAAAAGTGAAAGTACAGTTTGATTGCAGGCTCCTGTAATAAGGTATCCTGGTTTTGGAGATGCTGAAGTACAGATTCCAGTAACCCAAAATCGTAATTGGTCTTGTAAATTTTTTGATGCGAGAGCATCACACAGGCTATTTTTAGCTTTCTGGTGATAAAACTAATCTCAACCTGATCCGACATCTGCTGGTAGTTGGAAATCTGGGCTCTTTTTTCACTGAGCTGCTCAGATTTTTCTTTTTCAATCCAGTAGGCCTTATCCAGATAATCTTCATTCCTGAAGGGAAATTCTAAAAAACTTTGCTCCAGCTTTCGCATTGCCTTATCGTAGAGCTTTTCTAATTTCCGTTCTCTGAAACTTTTAACTAAATTGAGCTGGCACTGCAAGCTATCACTCTGATTTTTTACAAAGACAAGGTATTCCTCAATGGATTCCTGCAAAAAATGGATCACTTGCCGCATTTTGGCATCATCATACGCCTCTTTTGGGTACAATTTTCTGAAAATCCGCTCCTTTTCCAGGCTTTTGTCATCCTCAAGGCGGTTCCCACTCGTTAGATACTCATATAATTGTACCACGTCCGAGCGTTGATTATGGATGGGAGAGACCAGCCATTTGCGCAATTCCCGGCTTTCTTTTTTAGAAAGTGCAAATAAAATGTGGGTGAGTTGACTATTTTGCATGAGTTTAAAAAAATGTTTTTTCAACAGAATTTTCAACGTGTGCAAAGTTATAAAACATTGTCAATCAAAAAATAAAAAAGTTATAAGACCATGATATCGCAAAGTAAAAAGGAGTTTTTTTTCAACAATTGCCGTTTTTTGTCTTTGTTTTCAGCAAAAAGGTGCTGCATCTTTGTATTGCATTCAGCAGTAAAGCAATTAGAATTAGCACTCATGAAACTCCGACCTGCAAATAACATGATCACATTGCACTCTTTTGTAGTTGCGATCATGTTATTGGTAACGACTGCAGGCGGATTGAAAGCACAGGGATGGCAGTTCAACTTTGGCGGTTCTAAAGAGGACGAAGGTTGGGCGGTTCTGCAAGCTGAAGACGAAGGATTCATCGTAGTTGGGTTTGGTGAATCCTTCGGCACAGACAATGACCAGAACATCTTCGTTGTACGTACCGATATTGATGGTACCATTTTATGGACCAAGTACTACGACGAAGGTTTTCAGGAACAAGCCAGAGCAATCATCCCTACGGCTGATGGAAATTACCTCATCGTTGGCAACATTGTTGGCAAACCAGGCGAGAGGGAAAACATATACCTTTTAAAAATAGATCGCAAAGGCGGTCTACTGTGGAGTAAGCAATTTGGTGGAGCAGGCAGCGAGCGCGCAAGCGACGTTGTACTCAATTCAGACGGAGGATTCTCCGTGATTGGAACCAGCCAAGCAGCCACAGACGCAGATGAGAACATCTTATTGGTTCGGTTCAACGCCGAAGGCACAGCGATCTGGTCAAAAAGCTATGGTACGCCGCGCAAAGATGAAGGCAAAAGCCTGAGTCGCATCGGAGAAGGTTACGCACTTTTGGGCAACAGCCGCAGCGAAACCGGATTCGACAATAACATTGTTCTTTATCGAGTTGACAACACGGGTAACATCATCTGGGAACGCCGGATCGCTAATAGTTTCCGCGAAGAAGGCCGCGCCATCATCACTACACAGGATAATGGATTAGCGGTTGCAGGAGTGATCAACGACAATGCTGACGCCCTCATCGTAAAATACGATGCAAATGGCAATCAGCGTTGGATGCGCTCCATCGGAGACGATAAGGTAGAAGAAGAGGCCAACGCCATTACTGAATTAAAGGATGGCAGTTTGGTTATCACTGGCCTGAAATTGGTAAGTGCTGCAAACGTAGACCTTTTGGTCGCAAAAGTTGATGCCAAAGGCAACATACTATGGGAAAAAGCCATCGGCGATGCAGAATTTACTGAGGAAGGCCGCGATATTCAAGCCACCAAAGCAGGTGGATACATTATTACCGGTTACAACGGCCAGCTACTCAACACTTTTAATGACCTCATTCTGGTCAAAACGGATGCCTCGGGCAACACGATTACCAACCGCCTCAATGGCCGGGTTTTTGTGGACCGCGACAACCAGTGCGATTATGACAACGGAGAGGCTCCCCTCTCAGGTTGGATCATCAAAGCAACCAAAGGTATTGACGTAGTATATGGTACCAGCGACGAAAATGGCAACTACAGCATTCTGGTAGATACTGGAGTGTACAACTTAAAAGTACTGCCACCTAATCGCTACTGGTCAACTTGTACTACAGAAGGGGTAAACGTACGCCTTCGTGAGTTCTACGATTCTTTGCGCGTTGATTTTGGTGCCAAGGCAGCAGTAGAATGCCCTTACATGGAAGTGGACATTACAACTCCATTCCTTGCTGAGTGCAGCGACGTAAATTATGTCGTCAATTACTGCAACACCGGAACTGCAAATGCCACAAATGCCTATGTTGATCTGGCTTTGGATAGTAAGCTGACCTTCAAGTCATCTACGATCTCGGCAGAACAACTCAGCAACGGTAAACTGCGCTTCCGCATCGGTACTGTTCCAGTCAACGGCTGCGGTTCATTTTCGATCAGTACTACACTTGCTTGTAGTGGTATCGCAAACGGCCAAACTGGACTGGTTTCCGCCAGAGTTTTCCCAGATACTTTTTGCTTGGATTTAGATCCCCGTTGGGACCGTTCAAGCATCATAGTACGCGGTGCATGTAAAATAGACACGGTGATTTTTGAAATCCAGAATATCGGCAAAGGCGATATGAAGGAACGGAAAAAAGGAATCGTGATCCAGGATGACATCATCATGCGCAATGTTACCCCAAGCTATCAATTGCAAAGTGGACAAACCATTGAGGTCCGTATTCCTAATCCTGCGGGATCAACCTTGCGCTTGTTCGCAGAACAATCGACAGGCCACCCGGGAAGAAGCTTGCCAACAGTGGCAGTGGAAGGATGCGCCGAAACGGGGACACCAATAAAAACGGGACAAGTAACCCAGTTTCCTGAAGACGATCAGGATGCTTTTGTCTCGGTTGACATACAAGAGATTTTAAGCGTTGTGCAGCCGGTGGCATTAAGAGGCCATCCCAAAGGCTATGGTAAACAAAGTACCATTGATGCAAAAACCGATTTGACTTTTACAGTATTCTTCCAAAACTCCGGCAGTGATACCGTACAGCGTGTAGTAATCAGAGATACCCTGAGCCAGGCAATCGACCCCACCACAGTCATACCTGGTGCCAGCAGCCATCCCTACTTTTTAGAAGTATACGAAGGTGGTATCCTGAAGATTACATTCGACAGTATTAATCTGCTGCCCGCCAACGGCGGCACAACGCAAAAAACATACGGATACGTTGAATTCCGGGCATCCCAAAAACCGAACAACCCTAAGGGGACGGTGATCGACAATCGCGCTACAGTGTATTTCGATTACCGTCTACCCTCCGGAACCAACACCGTGCGCTGGATGGTCGATCACTTCCCTGATTTTGTGAGTATTCTGACTTCAAGTCAGGAAGTGTTCGTCCCTGGTGTAAAAGTAGACATCTATCCCAATCCTTTTAGTGAGATGGTGACTTTGGAAGTCAAAGGCCGTCAATACAATAGACTACAGCTGAGCGTCTATGATCTAAGTGGAAAATTGATTCAGCAAAAGTTCTTTAACAGCAATATTTGTCATGTTTATCGTGATCAACTAGCCGCCGGTATTTATTCGTATCGGTTAACATCTGAAGGGCAACTAATCAACACAGGCAAGTTGGTCGTACGGTAATCATAGTCCCATAAACTTTAAAAGGTTCCTCGCGAAAAAATGCGGGGAACCTTCCATAATCAAGCTGTTAAAGGCAACAAAACTTGACATTAGTTCGTTCTAATAAAGATTTTTAGGTCGTCTTATTTTTTCATGAGATTATGATTTGTTATTAGCGTGAGGCCGTGCATCAGAGTACGGCTTTTTTTTTGCCCTGAACTCAACGAAAAGCGTTAAATTGTCATAACAAAGTCATAATGGTACAAGTATATGGACAATATTTTAAAGTAGGGGAAAAATTATATGGATTTTTAAAAAATACTATAAATAGGGTATGTCAAAAGGTGACCTTTCGGCCACCCTTTCCAAATGATCTTTTCGCTAAAACTCTGCGTTCCCCGGCGTCCGTGGAAATGGGATCACGTCCCGAATATTCGACATCCCGGTAATAAATTGTACCATCCGTTCGAATCCCAGACCGAATCCTGCGTGTGGCGCACCACCAAATTGGCGCAATTGCAGGTACCACCACAATTCTTCTTCTGGAATACCCACTGCTTTCACCCGCTCAAGCAACAGATCGTGGCGATCTTCCCGTTGTGAACCCCCAATCACCTCTCCGATACCTGGGAACAGAACGTCCATTGCGGCTACGGTTTTGTCATCGTCGTTCAAGCGCATGTAAAAAGCCTTGATTTCCTTGGGGTAATTGCGTACAATGACCGGTTTTTTGAATTCTTTTTCAACGAGGTAGCGCTCATGCTCCGATTGCAAATCGATCCCCCATTCTACCGGGAATTCAAATTTTTTCTCTTTGTACGGTTTGGATTTCATCAAAATCTCAACCGCTTCGGTATAAGTAATGCGTTCAAAAGCATTGTCGACCACAAACCGCAATTGCTCAATCAACCCCATGGCCCGGCGCTTGTCTTTAGGCAGGGCATTTTGCTCTTCGGCCAAACGTTTGTCTAACAACTCGAGGTCGGCCAGGTGATTTTCGAGGCAATAATTGATCAGGTACTTGGTGAATTCCTCCGCCAGGTCCATGTTGTCGTAAATGTCATTAAAGGCGACTTCTGGTTCAATCATCCAGAATTCAGCCAGGTGACGTGGGGTATTGGAGTTCTCAGCCCGGAAGGTTGGTCCGAAAGTGTAAATTTTCCCCAAAGCCAGGGCTGCAATTTCTCCCTGCAATTGGCCAGAAACGGTAAGGTTGGTCGCTTTTCCGAAAAAATCCTGACCAAAGTCTACGCCGCCTTCTTCCGTACGTGGAGGATTGTTGACGTCCAGAGTAGTGACGTGAAACATCTCGCCAGCACCTTCCGCATCACTACCCGTAATGATGGGGGTGTGCATATAATAAAACCCACGATCGTTGTAAAACTTATTCACCGCAAAGGCTACGGCATGACGCAAACGAAATACCGAACTAAAAGTGCTCGTCCGCATGCGGAAGTGTGCATTGGTACGCAAAAACTCCATGGTTTGAGCCTTGGGCTGCATCATGTAGCCATCTTCTGGATTACACTCGCCCAATATTTCTACATTTTCCGCCAATACTTCTACTGCCTGGCCAGCTCCCTGAGAAGCAACCAATTGGCCAGTTATACTCAAACAGGCGTGGAATTTGATTTTTTTCAGGATGGATTCATCCATTTTTTCCGCATCCAACACAATTTGCAAAGTATGCGGGGTGCTGCCATCATTGAGGGCAATGAAGCGGTTGCCACGAAAAGCCCGCACCCAACCCATCACAGTAACTGATTCATTGAGTACAGGTTGAGCCAATACTTTAGCAATTTCGGTCCTTCTCATTTGTCTATTTTTAAACGGGGGCGAAAATAGGGAAAAAGTTGAAGAGTTGTAGTGTTTGTAGTTGAGAAGTTGAGGAGTTGAGAAGTTGAGTGAATTTGTTTTTCAGTCTCAAAAAAAGTCAAAGCCGCTCTAGGCAGCCTCAACTTCTCAACTTCTCAACGTTTATAAAAAGCGTTGCCGTAATTCCGGAGTTGGAATCATACAGCTTTCCCGTTGGCCAAACCAGCGGTAGCGGTTACGGGCTACCCAATTGTAAAGACGGTTGCGCAAAAAACGTGGAACCAGTTTAAATACCAGGAATACACTCCAAACCCCACCCAATTGCCGACAGATTTCCAGCGGTACGTCTGAATGGGTGAAAATTTTTCCATTGTCGTAAAGAATCACCGTACTGATTTCATTGACAGGCAATTGAGCCTTAGCCATTACCTCTTGCCCAAATTCAGATTGCAGTGCCGCGAACTGGAATTTACCTGTCGGGTCAATCTTGATGAGGGTTTGTACAAAACCATTGCAAAGATTACAGACCCCGTCGAAGAGAACTACTGGTTTCATATGAGTTGAGGAGTTGAGGAAGGTTGAGGGAGTTGAGAAGGTTGAGGCTACCGCAGCAACTTAGACAATGTACATGTCAAAATCGTTCGCGGTAGCCTCAACCTCCCTCAACTTTCTCAACCTTCTAAACTTAAACAAATAAGGCTTGATACAGTTCCTCGACCTTGCTGATTGGGCGCAATTTTATCCCAAAACGTTTTTGGTCCAGGCCCTTCAAATTGTATTTGGAAAAATAAATTTCTTTAAAGCCTAAGCGCTCCGCCTCCTGAATGCGTTGCTCGATGCGGTTGACGGCACGGATTTCTCCGGATAGACCCACTTCGGCAGCAAAACAGATGTTGCTGGGCACCGCCACATCCTCCAGGGAAGAAATCAGCGCACTTACAATGGCCAGGTCAATAGCCGGGTCATCTACTCGAATTCCACCGGCTATATTGAGGAATACGTCATTCATCCCAAAGGGCATACCCCCTCTTTTTTCCAATACAGCCAGGAGCATACTCAAGCGACGCAGGTCAAAACCGGTAGCCGAACGTTGGGGGGTGCCATACACTGCTTTGCTGACAAGAGCCTGTGTTTCAATCAACATGGGGCGCATGCCTTCCATGGTTGCAGCGACTGCGCTACCACTTAGGTCCTCTTCTTTTTGGGAAAGCAGCAATTCCGAGGGATTCGATACCTCGCGCAGGCCGTTGGCTTGCATTTCATATATGCCCATCTCGTCGGTAGAACCGAAGCGGTTTTGACTGTGCGCAAAATGCGGTAGGTATAGTGCTGGTCGCCTTCAAATTGGAGTACTGCATCCACGATATGTTCCAGGAGTTTGGGGCCAGCAATGGATCCATCTTTGGTGATGTGGCCAATGATGAATACCGGGACATGGCTGGTTTTGGCAAACCGTTGCAGATCTCCTGCACATTCGCGTACCTGCGAGATGCTTCCTGGCGTGGATTCTATGTAGGGGGATTGTAAGGTTTGAATCGAATCAATGATGACCAGGTCGGGTTCCAATTCACTGGCAAAGGCGATGATTTTGCTCACATTGGTTTCAGTCAATATGTAGCAATGATTCTGGGAGTGGGGAAGTCGATCGGCCCGCATCTTGATTTGCTCTTCACTTTCTTCCCCGGAAACGTACAAGACTTTATGCTTCAACTGCAAAGTCACTTGCAATAGGAGCGTGGATTTGCCAATACCGGGTTGGCCCCCGATCAGGATCAACGAACCTGGTACAATGCCTCCGCCTAAAACCCGGTTCAACTCATTGTCGGGGGTA
>JAAFHQ010000208.1 GCA_013298445.1 Chitinophagales bacterium
TGCAATAAGAGCCGAAGCCGCTGCTAAGGTATCAGCAGAACGCGCTGAAACCGCGGCCAAAATAGCCGAAGCAGCCAAAATAGACGCAGAAAAGGCCCGTCAACGCGCAATAGTATTCAGCAATGCCGTTGTGGCCCTCAATGCCGCCCTCAAAAGCCAGGAGCTCGATGATCCGCGCCTACAAGCCCTCGTCGCCCGGCAAGCCTACAATATCGTGAGTGCATCCCCAGAGCTGGGCCTCACCCGGCATCCCTACATTTACAATGCACTGTATTATGCAGTGAAAGACGTAGACAACAACCTTCGTTTTCGCAATAAGGCCCACCAAGGTTCGGTGCGCGACATCGTTTTTCAGGATGATGGCAAACGTTTTTTCACTACGGGCAGTGACGGCCAGGTGGTGCAATGGGACATCAATGAATGGAACGCACTGGGAGTGCCCGCCCACCGACAAACACGCCTGCCCTTTGAAGGCGATGCAGTACACAATTCGCTGGCGCTGAGCCCCAATGAAGATCGTTTGTTGGTCGGCGGTGAATTAGGTTATTTGCAAACGTACAACCTGAAGAATAAAATGGTCAAACGTTTTGACTGGCCTAAGGGGAAAAGTACGGAAGAAGTCTTTTCCGTAGGTTTTCTCAATAACACTGGGGCCTTGGTCGGAATGAGTCGCAGTCATTTTTATTACCTGAAAGATGAAAATACGGCCATTGCGGATATTCCCAAAGTCAGTTCCAGAGCCAGTACTTTTTTAAACACCAGCCAGGGGGTTGTTGCACTTACGGTACAGGTGCTGTATGAAGAGTTGACCAAATTCAACATCGAAGGTTTGATCAATGGCCGTTTGTACCGTCAGGAATTTGGCACCCGCCAAATCAACACCCAAAGCAACTATGGCAACATCACTTCTATCGCCGCACAGCAAGCGAGTGGAGAAGGTTTGTTGGCGATGGGTTTTCAGAATGGGCAAATTGTGCTAGGGAAAATGGACGCAAATACCTTGAAGATGCCTGAAGCGCTCGTCTCTCTATTCAAACAAAATCAGTCCCCCATAGTCGACATCACCTTTAGCCCCAATGGGCGCTATCTGGCTACTGCCAGTTTGGACGGACGGGTTACCATCTGGGATTTAAAGATTTCAGAAACAGATCCGACCTACCAACCCTTGCTGTTGGAAGACCACGAAGGCTGGGCTACTTCGGTTTGTTTTACTCCGGATGAACGTTTTCTTTTGGTGGGTACCAAAAACGGAGAAGTTGCCTTCTGGAACCTTGAACCACGCGTTTATGCCGAGCATTTGTGCAATCAATTGCGCATCAACTACCTCAGCCCACGGTACGATCAAATGGAAGACAAGGATTGGCGCCGCTTTTTTGGTACAGAAATTAAACAACAGCGGGTATGTGGCGGAAATTAAGCAATCAGCAAGGCTCTCGTCTTTTTTGCAAAGCTGCATTCATCAGCTTGTTGCTCCTGACTTGTAGAACAGCCTGGGCACAAGTCGACTCTTGCCAGGAACGCCTCATTCAAGCAAGTCAATTGTACGAAAAGGGCAAACTTAGTCAGGTGATCCAAACCCTGGGTAGCTGTCTTTACAACCACGATGAAAGCCGGGTAACCCGTCGCAATGTCCTCAACATGGCCGCAGAGTCATTTATTTTTATGGACAGCGTACGCCTGGCCCAACTCACCTTGCTGGAGCTTTTGCGCCTCGACCCATTTTATAAGGTCAATAAAGACATTCCCGAAATGCGTTACCTACGGGAGCAAGTGGTCACCTACCCTTGTGTCGAAATTTCCGGTTTTTTTGGCCCCAACGTACTCACCAGAGCTAACTTTCAAAGTGCGATGGTTCATCCTGGCGGCACTCTGGCCAGTCGTAAGTTTAGCCTGAAGGGAGTGGATGACGATTTTGATGTCAGCTGGGGCTTCAATGCCGGACTGGAAATGGGACTTGCCCTGGATCGGCGCTCCAATTTTGACCTGCATTTCGGCCTCGATGTTTCTCGTTATGCCTTCCGCTACGTCCAGGAGATGGACAATGTGCCCAATTTTGACAATGAACTCGATCGAGCCAGGCTTTTTATTGCTGAAAAACATTTTTGGCTGCGGGCACCTCTGTATTTGTCTTTCAATCTGGTGCCGCGCGAAAGCATCGTCGAACGACACCTGATTCCTTACCTTAAAATTGGTGCCAGTTACGATCACCTGCTCCGACAAACCGCAAAACTGAGTTCGCTCAAGTTAAGTTTTCCGCCAGATGACACTTCCACCGTTAACCCTGGTACACGGATTGGGGATTATCGCCAGTCCAGTAATTTTTCTGTTTTGGCCGGCGCAGGCGTAAAATTACACCTGCATCGTTTTTTCCTGCTTCTGGATGCACAATATTCCCAAATGTTGCGAAATTTGCGCAATACTACTGCCGAACGCCTCAGTATTGATGACTATCGGTATGTAGACAATGATTTTACCCTCAGCAATTTTAGCCTTCGTCTGGGCTTTGGTGTCTTTTTGTTCCGGGCCAAAGTCAAATAATCGCAAGACCACATTTTTTCTGTCCTTTTATCCACTGCAAACGTTTGTGTGCCCAGGCATTGGGGTAAGGTATGTCAAAATTCAGGATTTTAGCCTTACCTTGCGGGCGTGTTATTGTTCACAAAATTGAAATTTTATGGTTGAGCATTTGAATGACGGCGGAGTCAAACTAAAGCGCATTTTTATTGAATCACGCTTGCCAGAAGAACTCGAACCCCTACAGGAAATGGCCAACAACCTCTGTTGGTGCTGGAGTAATGATGCTACGGAGCTGTTTAAACAAATCAGCCCGAAGCAATGGGAAGCCCTCAATTACAATCCGATCGCAATACTGGATCAACTCTCGATGGACAGAGCCCAAGAGTTGTTGAAAGATAAGGCTTTTATGAGCCTGATGGCCAAGGCACACACTTCCTTTAAAAACTACCTGGCTGAAGAACCCAAAGCTGGATCGCCCAAGATCGCGTATTTCAGCATGGAATTTGGTTTGCACATCTCGGCACGCCTTTATTCAGGTGGTCTGGGGGTCTTGGCTGGTGATTTTTTGAAAGAAGCCAGTGACGAAAATGTGCACATGGCGGGGGTTGGTTTGTTGTACCGTTACGGCTATTTTGAGCAAAGCATTTCCCTGTACGGTGATCAGGTCAATAACTACGCGCCACAGGAGTACACCAAAATGCCGATGCATCCTGTACGAGACAAAAATGGTGAATGGCTGAAAATTGTCATTGACCTTCCGGGTCGTCAGGTATTTGCCAAAGTATGGGAGTTACCCGTTGGCCGGATTCCACTGTATTTGTTGGACACCGACCTCAACGAAAACAACTGGGAAGACCGCAGCATTACCCACCACCTTTACGGCGGCGACAAAGAACATCGCCTTAAGCAGGAGATCCTCCTGGGGATTGGGGGAACACGTGCCCTGGAAGCACTCGGGTTCGATGCGGACATTTACCATTGCAATGAAGGCCACGCTGCCTTTATGACGCTGGAGCGCACGCGGGGGCTGATTCGCAACCATCACCTCAATTACCAACAGGCAACGGAGGTCGTTCGCTCTTCTTCTTTGTTTACTACGCACACCCCGGTTCCTGCCGGGCACGACTACTTTACGGAGGATCTGTTGCGCAAATACCTTTCGGAATATTGCCACCAATTGAGCCTGAACTGGCACGATTTTATGGCTCTGGGTCGCATCGACGCGCACAACAATGACGAGCCTTTCTCCATGAGCCACCTGGCCATTCACTTGTGTCAGGAAGTAAATGGGGTAAGTGAACTGCATGGACTGGTTTCACAGCAAATGTTCAAACCCATGTTCCCTGGCTACAACCACCAGGAATTGCATGTAAGCTTTGTCACCAATGGTGTGCACTATCCAACCTGGATTGCCAATGAATGGCACAAGTTATATGTAGAATTTTGCGGCGATAAATTCCTCAAGGATCAGTCCAATTTGAAGTTGTGGGAAGGAATCCAAAAAATTCCGGCAGCTCGGATCATGGAGATTCGCAAAAAGCTAAAAACCCGCCTTTTGCATTATGTAAAAGACAAACTCAAATCCGAATTGACCCGCCGTGGGGAAAAGCCTGGTAGCATCTTTGAGGTATTGAACAACATCCCTGAAAATGCCCTGGTGATTGGTTTCGCCCGTCGTTTTGCTACCTACAAACGGGCCCATTTGTTGTTCCAAAATTTGGAGCGCCTGGCTCAAATGGTAGGGGACAAACAACGCCCGGTGATGTTCATTTTTGCAGGTAAGGCCCACCCTGCGGACCAGCCTGGGCAAAAATTGATCAAAGACATCGTCAACATTTCCAAACGCCCTGAATTTGCAGGAAAAATCCTCTTTTTGGAAGGGTACAACATGGAAATGGCGCGTTTGTTGGTACAGGGTGTCGACATCTGGCTCAACACTCCTACTCGTCCATTGGAGGCTTCGGGTACCTCCGGGATGAAAGCAGCCATGAACGGGGTCATGAACTTCAGCGTACTGGATGGCTGGTGGGCCGAAGGGTACCGCGCCGATTCAGGCTGGGCACTTCCCTTGGAAAACACCTATGACGATCCTATTTTGCAAGATGAGTTGGACGCTGAGACCTTGTACAATACGTTTGAGGAAGACATCATCCCAACCTATTACAAGCAAAATGCGGAAGGCATTTCCGAAGAATGGGTACAATACGTTCGCAACATCATTGCCAAGGTAGCGCCGCTGTTCACAATGAAGCGGATGATGGATGATTATTTCTCCCGCTTCTACAACAAATTAGCCAAACGTGGTGGTCAATTCAAAAAAGACCAGTTCAAGGACGCTAAAGTGATGGCGGATTGGAAAAAGCTGATGTTGCAGCGTTGGGCGGGTATCCACCTGGTTGATCGCGATATTTTTGATACCGACAATTACTCTTTGACCCTCGGCGAAAGCTTCAATGTTGGTGTAAAGGTGTATTGCAATGGCGTAAAAGCTGAGAACCTGGGTGTAGAGATTCTGTTTTTCAAACGCAAAAGTGAAACAGAACTGGAACTGCGTAGCACCTTCCCCCTGGAATTGACCGATGGAAAAGGCGATATTGCGACCTTCAGCTCTGAGATCAACCCGCATATGTCAGGTGTATACGAATACGGTTTCCGCTTGTATCCAAAACACGAAAACCTACCACACCGCCAGGATTTAGGCCTGATCAAATGGTTGTAAGCAACCCATGGATTTATCCGTGGGAGGCCACTCTCTATGACCAACCCACGAATTCATTCGTGGGTAATGAAGAAATGGCGAACGGAGTCCCCGTTCGCCATTTGCTTTTCATAATACGTTCGTCCATACAGGTAAAAAATTCATTAACTAGGGGTTATCTTTTTTCGCGGGGACATTCATCCCCGCGAACCAGGGGTAAAGTACGTCAACCGGAGTAGGGATAAATAGGTGTATAGGTGTTAGGTGTTTTTAAGGTTAAAAATTAACTGAGGTTTCCTGGGGTTGGCCCACGATTGCTCGTGGGCCGTCAAACGGGTTTTTAGGTGTTTTGATATGCGTTGTTTTGGGATCAACTGATAAAAAAAACCTGGAGTTTAGCGATTGTAAATTTCTCATAGTATGTTCGTGTATCTTGCTTTCTGATCACGATTCAAAGGTATTCCAAAAGCCCTTCCCAGGAAAACCACCAAGCGTGCCAAAATCGGAATTCAGACGAGCAAAAAAGTGCCAACTAAACCAATGTTTTGGAAAAACCAGTTTGGTTAATTAACCCATAAATCGTTCATTTTTAATATCTTTCGACTTTATTTTTCTCGTATCTTTTATTTTTTCAGGCAAGAGCCAAAGTTTTTCGTTTCGAGTTTCAGAAGGGGCGAAAAAAATTAAAAAAACGTCCACACAGGTTATGAAAGACGATTTGTTCAGCTTAATCCAGGCAATGTCGCCCGCGGAAAAGCGCTATTTTAAAGTCAATTCCAAAAAACTCAGCGGAGAAAAAGTCCAGGCTGACTATGTAGACTTGTTCGAGCTCCTCAATAAAATGGAGGAACTGGATGAGGCCAAACTGCGGAAAGTATTTGACAAACGCCTGGCCGATACCCGCGCTTACCTCTATGATGCGATCTTGCGCAGCATGCGTGCTTACCGCAGCAAGCGGTTTTTGTACAGTCAGATCAAAGATAAAATCATCGACGCGCGTTATTTGCTGGATGTAGGGCTGCCCGATCAAGCCGAATATTGCCTGGATGAAGCCAGGCAAATGGCCGAAGATAGTAGTGACACACTCTCCTTACTGGAAATCAATCGGGAACACCGCAAGTTGCTGCGTAGAACTTTTACCCAGGGCAAAGAAACAACCTTATTGGCCTTGACCGAAGCTCAAGGTTTTTTGGAAGCACAAATGCAGGAAGAATTTTGGGCAATAAGCAATAGCGACAAGGTCATTGTAGAAACCAATCGGGTTATGCGCAGTGAAAACCGCGCTGATACCGAGCGCTTGCGTAGCCAATTTGCCGACCTGTTGGATGAAACAAGCACCCCACAAGCCATTAGGGCTCAATTGGCCTGTTTTCAAATTCGGGTTGTTCTGTTTTATTACCTGGGTGAACTAAACCTGGCTTATGCAGAAGGGAAAAAAGGCATGGCCCTCTGGAAGGCTTTTCCGGTATTGCGGGATGAAGAGCCTTTTTCCTACATCAATGATTTGGCCAATCACCTCACTTTAGCCATTCAGCAAAAAGACTATACCGAGGCTGCGGCCCTTCAACAACAATTGGAACAGTACAAGCCTCAATCGGTGCACGAGGAAGCCTGGTGGTTTCGCAAAAGTGTAGGTACCGATCTGTTGCTGCGCACCAACACGGGCAAGATTGAAGGCTTGGATCAAATGGCTGAAAAAATCCAGGTGGGCATAAAACGTTTCGACATCAGCATCTCTGGCCAATTTCACTTTTACATCAATTTGGCCATCCTGCAATTCATCGCTGGTACTTACCAGAAATGCCTGGAATCCTGCGAGTTGCTGGTTCGTCAACACCAAGTAAAAGACCGTCAGGATACCCGCGTAATTGCTGGGCTATTACGGGTTATGGCCATGTACGAATTGCAACACGATGATTTTGAAAACGCCTTGCGTTCCAGCGACCGCTTGATGGACAAAGAAAAGATCAGCTTTTTGGAGGATTTTGAACAAACCATTCTGGGGTTTCTACGTACCCTGAATCGAGCACCGGATCGGGAGAAACGTCCCATCTGGCAAAAGATGGAGAAATATTTGGCCGATAGCAATAATAGTTTGTTGGAAATCGCCACTCTGCTGCGGGGCTGGGTAGCACTGCATTTGACGGGGGAACCAATTGTAGAAAGGATGCAGCGGGAAGCGAAGGGGCATAAATAATTAGGTAAAAAAAGCTAACTCAAAACCTCCCTAATCCGCGCCACCCCATCCTCATATGAAGCCCCCACCGGAATTTCTACCCCATTCACCCATACCTGCTGCCGCGCAATTTTGCCCACGTGTTTTACCCCTACAATAAAGGAGCGGTGCACCCGCACAAAATCCTGCTCAGGTAAGGCTACCAGCGCCTCCGGTACATTTTGCCTGCACATCAACTTACGTTCCTTTAACACATAAGTCATATAATTTCCGGCGGCTTCGATGTAGAGAATGTCCTTGAGGTAAACCTTTTCTTCCTCGTAGCCCGTTTTGAGAAAGATAAAATCTGGCGCTTCAGTACCTCGTACATTTTTCATTTCCAGTGCTTTGTTACAAGCTTTGGTGAAACGGGCCAAGGAAAAAGGTTTGAGCAAGTAATCCACAGCGTCCAGATCAAAACCCTGCACCGCATACTCACTATAAGCCGTAGTGAACACCACCAACGGGCCATTTTTCAAGATTTGGGCAAATTCTATCCCGGAGATGTCCGGCATTTTGATGTCCAAAAACAGCAGGTCAACCTTGTTTTGCTGTAAAAAAGGCAATGCCTCAAAAGCGTCAATAAAGCTGGCTCGTAAGTCCAAAAAAGGCACCTTGGTCGCATGCATTTGTACAACCTCCAGGGCTTTGGGTTCATCGTCGATGGCAATGGCACTTAACTTCATGGCAGCTACACAATGGTGAGGATTAAAGATACGAAATAATCATGCTCGGATACCTGGATGCTAAATTCATGTTTGTCCGGGTACAATAGGTCCAGGCGTTTGCGCACATTGTCGAGCCCAATGCCGTGGCTGTCTTTTTCAGGGTCCAGTTCACTTTTGGGATGGTAACTATTGTGGACTTTGAAAAAGATATGCTCGGGATCGTGCGTCAGGGTGATGTAGATCCAGGAAGCATTGCGGAAGCTGATGCCGTGTTTGAAGGCGTTTTCCACCAATGGGTTGAGCAACATCGGGGCAATGAATACGTCCCGATCGGGGTTTTGTAAATTGATCTTGAGGTCAATCTGTTGGTTGTCGTCCAGACGCAATTGTTGGATGTCGATCAGGTTGTGCAGGTATTCAATCTCTTTGGCCAGTGGGATGCGGTTTTGGTGGTTTTCCTGCAACATAAAACGCATCATGTCGCCCAGTTTTTGGATGCCATCGGCAGTTTTTTCGCTGTTTTCCTTCATCGCAATGGCGTAAAGGGTATTGAGGGCGTTGAACAAAAAGTGGGGGTTGATTTGGGCGCGGAGGGCACCGAGTTCGGCGGAAGTTTGGGAGACTTCGGTGAGGAAAGTGCGTTTTTCAGCAATCAAAATAGACCGCAAATAAGCCGTTCCG
>JAAFHQ010000021.1 GCA_013298445.1 Chitinophagales bacterium
CGATCAGGGGAGCTTGTTTTTCATCCAGAATTTTCAGTTCAAAGGGAAGATCGGTGCTCACTTGGGCCCAAGCAGTGGCTACTAAAAGACTCAACAAAATGGCAATTCCGTACCCGCGCATGTGTTTCGATTTTCGTGAGTGTAAAAGATTAAAAGTACTAGCAGCTTAGGTGTTACCTTTGGTGCCTTAAGTTTCTTAGGTGGTGAAAAAACAGTGAGCGGCACATTTTTTTACCACCTAAGAAACTTAAGGCACTAAAGAATCACCTAAGGCATGATGTACCCAGCCCATGTCAATTGACCAACTTACCGATCCGGCCACCGCCGCCAGCGAAATAGACAGCGCTTCCATTTTTAGCCTTGCGGCAAACGTGGAAACTTTCCTTGCTGATCCAGGACCAGTTTTTGCCTTCATCGGTCGTGAAATCCACCCCATTCAGACCGCAGGCGATCCAGTTTTTTTGCCCCAAATACTCCACACAACTGCGGTAGCCATGTGGACCATTTTTGGGCGCGGTAAATGTTTTGCCCCCATTGGTAGAAACGAAGCAATTGAGTGTCGTCGAATCCTTGGTCATAAAATCTCCTCCGACTACAATGAGCGTTTTTTTGCCTTTGAGCGCGATGGAGTTGGAACCAGTGGTTTCTTTGCCCTGGATCAAAGGGAGTTTTGTTTTTTTGCCCGACAGAAACAAGTTGGCTTGTTTTCCCCCGCTGGCCAAAACGTATTGAGCAGGACCGTACAATCGAACATTGGTGCCACTGCTGGCAAAAAAGGCTTCTCCCGTGGCTACGGCTGGTCGTTCAGTCATTGGGATTTCCTGCCAGCTGTTGCCGCCATCGGCAGTTTGGGCCATAAATACCCGGCCTTGGAGTGGGTCGCCGATGACGATGCCATGCTGCGCGTCTACAAAATCCATGGCGTCCAAAAACATGGAAGTATCGCGATTTTCGTAGACTTTCGTCCAGCTTAAGCCTGCGTCGGTGGTTTTGAGGATGTAGGCCGGTGACGCAATGCCCATGATGATGGCGGTTTGGGCATCAAAAGCTTCAATGTCGCGGAAGTCGGTTTTTTCGTATCCTTTGACACTCAGCCATTGCCAACTTTTGCCCCCATCAATGGAGCGGCCTACGGTTCCGGAGCTACCACTTACCCAGAGCGTTTGGTCGTCGACTACACTTAAGCCTCGAAAAGAACTTTTGGTACCGGCACTGAGTACTTGCACACTTTGAGCGGAACTGAAGATGGACAGGATACAGCCGAGCAGCAGGAGATAATGTTTGGTTTTGACATACATGGTTAAAGCAATTGAATGCTGCTCGAATCGGTGGTGGTCGGCAGCAATATTAGGACAATAAGTTTGGATAAAATTCACCCTTTTGGGGGTAAATAGGAAATATGCAGAGAAGAAGTTTTTTTCACCACCTAAGAAACCTAGTGCATGCCGATTACCCCCAAATCTGCGCATTGAATGCAAAATCGAACTGTTGCCTCAGAACCCCCTGCTCCTGAAGGGGAGTACAGTTTACGTTAGCTTAAGAATTAACTTTTTTGAAGGAGTTGTTTTATCTTATGCTTACCGAAAATGTACTCCCCTTCAGGGGCAGAGTCGATCAGTTCTAGATTTGGAAGTAGGATCTGGCGCGGTAGAGACGCACGGCCGTGCGTCTCTACAATGTTTTACGTAACGCAACAATATTCATTCACCCCGAAATAACAGATCCGAAGGTGAATGTACCTATTGGAAATTAGAACTGATCGACCCTGCCTTCAGGGGTCGGGGGTTTTGAGGCCAAGGTAAAGTGTTCAATATCAACAATGAATCAATGTTTTTAGATTCACCGCTTCCTCCAAGCCATTGCCCCCAGGTTATTCCGCGCAATCAAAACCGTCCCATCTTTGAGTGTAGCCAGTTTTCGGCCCTGGCCATTTACCCAGAAACCACTTTGGGCCGGGTTCATGGCCGTCCAGGATTTGCCCTTGCGACTGAGTACACAACCATAATCCGCATCATAACGCCCCAAGCCGGGCCGGATGCCGTACCAGTTGCCTACACTCAAGATTTCATTTTGGCCATCGCCATTGAGGTCCGTTTGGGTGAAGTTGAATATTGGTGCCAATTGGGTTTCGATTGGGAGAGGGGCCAGGCTATATTGCCCCTTGCCCTGGTATTTGCCCCAGGAGGAAGCAAAATTGACCGCCCGGTGATGGGTTGCGCCCTTCAACATCTCAGCGGTAAACACCTGTTCAAAGCCACATTCCGCAAAGGGGCGGTATTCCAGGAACTGTTTTTTCAGGATGTTCAATTGGCTGGTCAGTTCGTCTTTGCTGACGTAGGTGTATCTACGTCCCTGTTTGTAATAGGTGAGGATGGGGTCGGTTTGGTAGTTTTGATCAAAATCTTTGACGTACAATTCCACGGGAAGCTCGGGCGAGGCTTTTAATTCGGCGTTCAAGCCCAAATTGCCCAACAGCAAGTCTTTTTTGCCATCCAAATCATAATCCACTGCCATTACTGTATTCCACCAACCTTCGGAATTGGGGATTTGATTGAGTTTGAATTGACTTTTTTGAATGGAAAAAACACAAACGGGCATCCATTCTCCAACTACGACCAATTGAAGTCCATCAGCTTGTTCTACGATGCATGCATCACTCACCATGCCGATTTTTTGTAGCTCCGGCGCTACCTGGGCCGTTACGTCCTTGAAGTGGCCTTTGCCATCGTTTTGATACAAATGGCTATCTGGTACCAAACCATAGGAAGGAAAAATAGAGCGACTGCCTACGAATAAATCCAGTGCACCATCGCCATTAAAATCAAAGGGCACCACGCAAGAACCATCGCTGTAATCCAGGGGCAGGGCAAAAATGTCCTGTGAAAATTTGCCTTGGCCATCATTGAATAGCAAGACGTCTAGGAGGGAAGCATTTTTGCCCGAATACTGATGACCCCCAGTGACGAGGTACACATCTAAATCTCCATCCTGATCGGCATCAAAAAACGCTGCGTCCACCATTTCCTGGGTGGAATCAACGGACAAGTTTTGCCCCGTAAACTTTCCGGCACTGAGCTGTTTGTACAAAAACACACCACGACCAGCCAGCAATACATCTTCCAAACCATTGCCATCCACATCACCTATGGCCATCGCTGGGCCTTGCGTGGAGAGCATATGGGGCATGAGTTGTTCGTGGTCGAAGTCGATGTGCTCGTTTTCGGAGTGCTGGTAGTTCAGGCCCGCTTGGGTGGCAATTTCCTGCAAGAAGCTGCCTTGAACATTGGGAATAGCGGCATCTTTTACCTGCTGATAGGCGATTTTTAATTGTTGATCGGCTTTGACATTGCGCAGCTGTTGCACTTTACCATTTGGCCAGTGCAGTTCCAGCATTTCCACTTTATTGGCCTTACCCAGTCCAAAATGTAGGACTGGCTCCACAGCGGATTGAAAACCACGGGTGCTGTACAATTCCTGGATTTGTTCTTTGCCATCCGCGACAATGCGGACGCGGGTACCAAACCCAAAGGGATTTTTTCCTGGCAGTTGTAAACGGATGCTCAACCAGTGCTGGTCGGCTTGGCTTTGCGCCGTGTTTTCGTAGAGACTAGCGGGTTCATTCAAGTTGTTCAGCACCAAATCCAGGTCGCCATCCTGATCGAAGTCTGCATAAGCTGCGCCATTGGAACAACCTGTGAAATTGAGCCCCCAGGCGGCGGAAACATCGTCAAATTGCAGGTCGCCCATATTGCGGTAGGCAAAATTAGCAACTTTGCCAAAGGGCATTTTTTCTACCAAAGCCAAGTCAGGTGCCGATTGTTGAACGCTGCTGTTGGAGCTAAACTTGAGGTAATCCAAATCGTTGGGCCGCCGCCAGATGCCGTTGCCGATGAAGAGGTCTTTCCAGCCATCGTTGTCAAAATCGGCGAGCAAGGGCGCCCAACTCCAATCGCTGGCATTGATGCCCGCCAGTTGGCCGATTTCTGAAAACCCTGGATGTTGCTGCCCCGGAACTACGCCACGATTGAGCTGCAACATGTTGCGGGGGTATTGGAAATGATAGCCGTAGTTGAGTTTGGCCTGAAAGATGTTGTAAGGATCGGCGCCGACAGAGCTTTTATTGATGCGCTCGTCGTTGGCTTTCATGTCCATCGTGACCAGGTCCATCCAGCCGTCGTTGTTGATGTCGGCCAGGTCATTGCCCATCGAAAAGGTGCTGGTATGGCCCATGGATTGGGCCACTGCTTCCTGAAAAGTGCCATCGCCTTGGTTGAAATACAGGTAATCGTTTTCGTGAAAATCGTTGGACACGTAGATGTCGGGCCAAGCGTCGTTGTTGAGGTCACCTATGGCGATGCCCAATCCAAAGCCGATTTTACTGCCATAAATGCCTGCATTAACACTGACGTCTTCAAAACGATCGCCATTGTTGCGGTACAAACGATCGCCGGATCGTTCGTCGCGGTTGGTGCGGATGGTTGCGCGGTTGTAGTTTTCGGCGTCGTGGATGGAATGGTTGAGCAGGTAGCAGTCCAGATCACCGTCGCGGTCGTAGTCAAAAAAAGCAGCCTGGGTGGAAAAGCCGACAAAGTCGAGGCCGTATTTCGCGGCTTGCTCGCTGAATTTCCCTTTGCCGTCGTTGATGTACAATTGGTTGCGGCCATGTAGGGTTTTGTATAGCCCCACCTGGCATACGTAAATGTCCAAAGCCCCATCGCCATTGACATCGGCCATGGTTACGCCCGTTGACCAGCCTCCATTTTGCTGGATGCCAGCTTCCTTGGAAACGTCCTTAAATTTTAGCCCACCACGATTGAAGTACAATTTATTTTCGCCCTGGTTGGCGGTAAAAAACAAATCGGGTAGTTGATCCCCATTGAGGTCACCCGTGGCTACCCCGCCACCGTTGTAGTAGTAGAGGTATTCGATGATGTTGAAATCTTCTGTTTCATGCAGGGTATTGGCAAAGTCAATGCTGGACTGAGCGGCGGGAACAGTTTTAAAAAGTGTATGATTAGTCGATTTTTGACACGAAAAAACTACACAGCAGAGGCACAGGTACAGCAATAAATGGCCTTTTGGTTGCACAAACAGCATAATGGTCAATCCTTTTGAACTACAAAGATATAAACCTGGGCTTTGTTTAGGGGCGATAAAAAAATAAGTGCTCATTTTGCCAGAGGATTAGATAAGTAAACGTTTCATTTCAAGTGTCTTATCTAATCCTCTGGCTTAGGAAAAATGAGCACTTATTTTTGCCCCACTACTTAGTCCTTTGCTTACAATTTTAGCGTAGCACCGAATACTAAAGTTTGGGTGAGGGGGTAGCGACCGCGGTCAAAGATGCTCAAATCCCGATTTGATCCGTAATAATTGGGGTTGACAATGCCGGGCAACAAGGGCGTGCCTACATTAGATAGCCGCACTTCGGGGTCGTTGCCAGTGAATGAACTGATAGTCAATAAATTTTGGGCGCTTAGGTACAGCTTCAGGTTGAATTTTTTTTGTGGTTTTTCGGGGAAATCAAAAGCAATACTCAGGTTTTCCAGGCGCATGAAGGATGCATTTTCTACAAAATAATCAGAAATAGGTGTGGTGTTACTTCTCAATTTGGAGAAGTTTGGACTCAATGCTACCTCGGGTAAACTGTAACCTGGGTTGTCCTTTAAACGTTGTGGATTGGCGTAAAACAGGTTGAATACATTGAGCATATCATGCCCGATAGCACCTCGCCAAAACACATTGAGGGTAAATTGTTTCCACTGCAAAGTATTGTCCCAGCCCAAAGTCAAGTCAGGTTGGGCATTGCCCGTGACTTGGCGATCGCCGACCTCTTCAATTTGCCCATTGCCGTTTACATCTGCAGTTTTCCATTGCCCATTGGCGTCTATGCCATCGCTGCGGTAGGTATAAAACTGGCCGATGGGTTTTCCGGTTTCGAGCAATTGCAGGTAGCTGCAACAAAAGCCGGGGCTACCCGGCGAACCCGCTGGTAAACGATCGACAGGAGGAATACCAAGAGTACTCACAGGGAAGGAGCTATTCAGCACCGTTCGGTTGTGCGCTACATTGATGTCGCTCTGCCACTTGAATGTACTATTGTCGATGGCAGCTAGGTGGAGCTGGATTTCTACGCCCTGGTTGAGCAGTTCCATGCGGTTTTCAAAATAGGTATTGGAAAAAGCGGTCTCAGCACCTTCGGTGGAAATTGAATATTGCCACAACAAGTTGGAAGAGTGACTTTGGTAAATCTCCACTTGAACTTGCAGGCGCTGGTTCAATAATTCTGCCTCCAGTCCGACATTCAATTCTTTGCGCTGCTCGGCTTGCAAGTTTGGGTTGGGTACAAAAGGATAATAAATGCCAGGTTTAAATTCCCCATTGACATAAGAGGGAACGCCGCCGGGCAGTACTACCAGTTCGGTAGCGTAGGTCTTTGGCGGAATATTGCCCGTGACGCCATAACCTGCCCGCAAGCGCAAATGATTGATGACCTGGCCTTGGGGAATGATTATTCCTCCCAGCGTTAAAGCAGGATAAAGTACCCATTTCTCAGCCCCCAAACGGGTAAAACCCTCACGGCGCAAGCTGCCCTGAGCAAACCAACGCTGGTTGAACGTATACGAGGTTTGCAAATACGCTGCTGGCATTTCATCACTTTCCCGATAAGGATCTTCCCGATCCAAAAAGTCAGGTTTCCCTTGCACATCAATCAAAGGGCGATAGGAAATCAGGCTTTCGGAAGTAGAAATACCGTCGCGGCGAATACCTCGGCCATCCCAACGCTGATAGGTGTAGCCCAGTTGAGTTTCGATTTGATGATTTTGTATCGCCCAGGTTTTTGCCACTTGTGCATCGACATACCAATGGCTGAGTTTGCGCTCTTCCCAGGAACTAAAGCCACTGTAGCCTCCAAAAATCCGTTCGGAGTCAGCCCAGCCATAGGTATCTTGATTGTGTTGGAAGGCAGTGTGTACTTTTCCTTTGAAGCCGGCTAGTAACTCAAATTCTGCTTTTAAACCCGCCGTCGCGGTTTGAAAGCTGTTTTCAAAGGTTTGCCAGTTCAAAATGGCCAATGGGTTATTTAAGCCAAAAACATTCGGCTTGTAATACGTGCCACTCAGCGCCGTGGTATCCGAAAAAATCGGCGCGGTCGGGTTCATTAAAGCTGCATTGCGAAAAAGATCTGGATTGACCTCACTATTGTTTCGCTTATTGATGGAAAAAAAGCCTTCGATCTTGCCTTTTCCTTTTTGAATGGCTTTGTTGAAATTCAATAAAGCATTGACCTGATCAAAATTGGATTTTTGGGCAATGCCATCCACGTTCCGAAAATTAACGGCCAGACGGTAGCTGGAGCCCAAGGCCACCCCGTTTAATGCCAGGTTATGCGCCTGACTAAAACCAGTGCGGGAGATGAGTTGATACCAATCATTGTTTGCACCCAAGTCACGGTTTAGCCCCTGGAAGGTTCCATTGTTGCCAATGAGACGGCGGTAAGTGGCAGCGTCAATGCCGCGATCGGGATTGCTGGCGCGATCCATAGCCAGATAAGTGGAGTACACAAGGCCCCGGCTGCGCAAGGCCCCGGTTTTGGTCTGGATTTTGATCACACCATTGGCCCCTCTCATACCGTACATGGCCAGCGATGCAGCGTCTTTGATAACTTCGATGCTGGCAATATCCTGCGGGTCGATGGTCTGTAAACTTAGTCCGGGTATGCCATCCACCACGACCAGTGGCTGGGTATGATTGAACTGCTGGTTGTAACCATTGGCAGTGGGGAAATAGGAAAATCCACGGTAAATGCCAGAATGCAGGCCTCGAATTTGAACTTGAAAATCTGCATTGGGATCACCTCCTGGGCGGGAAATGACTACGCCAGGGATTTTGCCCTGGATGAGTTGGTAGGGATTGTAGCGGTTGCCGGGTGAGAAGGACTGAGCTGTAATTTTATTTGCTTGCAAGTGTTTGCGAACAGGAACCCAACAAACAAACATGATTTCTTTGGCCGGAATATTAATAATGCTTTGTATCCCATCCCAAATAAAGGAGGTGTCACTAGGGGAAAACACCATATCGGGTGAACCCAAATGAATGGAAATGCTGTCCCCTGCTTTAGCATTCAGCTCAAAAAAGCCTTGATAATCAGTGTTGGTAGTTATTTTCCTTGATTGATTTTTTAATTGAATGGGATTGTATATCGAGTCACCTAAATGTTTTACAATCACACGCCCTTTCCAATTTTGTGCCTGGAGCAAACCTGAGCACGACAAACACCAAAAAAGGATAAACAGAGAAGGTATTAGCTTTTGCATGAGTGTAAGCGTTCTGATGAATAATTAGGCGACTGATTACCAAACTACTTCAAGGCTAAGTTAACTATTTTAAATGTTTCAGGAAGGATTTTGTTTAATCGTGCTTCGAATTGGTTTTTTCACCCAAGCAGGCTATGCCAAAAAAGGCAGTTCCAACGATCTTTTGCTTCAGCCCATCGTTTTTCCCTGTATTCTCAACGACAATCTTTGCTTTCCCTTCCGAATTTCGATTATATTTGTTGACATCAAGGGAAGCTGCAACAAAACTAAATGGAACAAAACAGCAACCCTGAAACACAAAAAACCGTATGAAAAGCGGGTGAACTATTTCCACCCGAAGCAAATCCGGAAAACCCTTATCTCATTATGGCACGATTAACCACTTTAGGCAAACTCGCCGTGCTCCTGGTCATCGGGGGCGTAATCTTCGCTGGTGTAAAAATTTTGGGTAACATGGGCTACTTGGGTCAAAGAACGACCACGGAGTCAACCGTAATCGAAAAAGTAGACCTACCTGATGCCCCCAAAAACGCCGCTACCAGCGTGCAACCACTTGAACTCCCCAGTTCAACACCTGCCAATGTCGGTACCCCAGAAATCCGTTGGTTGTTGTGGGCCTGGAATGCCCAGATGGGCGCACTACTGGCCAATGGTGGCGCAGAAACCACCAAAGGAAGTATCATGGCTTCCAAAAAAGTCAACCTGAAAATCACCCGCCAGGATGATGTGCCCCAAATGCAGGCCTCTTTGGTCAAATTCGCCGAAAGTTACAAAAGTGATCCCGAAACTCGGGAAGGCGCTCACTTTGTAACCATTATGGGCGATGGTGCTGCGGCCTTCCTGGCCGGATTGAACCCGCAACTCGAAAAACTGGGTGCTGATTACCGCGCTCAGATCGTCTTTACTTGTGGTCGTTCTTTGGGTGAAGACAAATTTATGGGCCCACCATCCTGGAAAGAAAACCCCCAGGCAGCCCGGGGTGGGGTGACCACTGCGGTGTTGCGGGACGGTGACTGGAACATCGTGATCAAATGGTGCTCCGACAACGGTATCCCTGTCAATGCGGATGAAACTACCTACGACCCGGAAGCCATGAACTTCATCGCCGCCGACACCTACATCGATGCTTCTGAAAAGTACATCAATGGTTATACTGAAGAGCGCGACGAGGTCAAAAAAGGCCAACGTACTGGCAAAAAAGTGACTGTCGGGGTAACCGGGGTAACTACCTGGACGCCTGGTGACGTAATGGTAGCCAAAAAGAAAGGTGGCTTGATCTCCATCGTTTCGACCAAGGAATACCGCAGCCAGATGCCTTGTGTATTGATTGGCATCAAAAAGTGGATGGAAGACAATCCTCGCCTGGTAGAAAACCTGATCGAAGGGATTGCAGCTGGTGGCGACCAAGTGAAATCATACTCGCCAGCCCTTAAAAAAGCTGCGGCAATCAGCGCCGAAGTCTACAACGAAGAAACCGCTGATTACTGGGAGAAATACTACAAAGGGGTAACCGAAACCGACCGCAAAGGTCTGCCGGTTGAACTGGGTGGTTCACGGGTCAATAACCTGGCCGACAACGCCGAAATTTTCGGGGTCAACCCTGGTAGTACGAACATCATCAAGATCGTGTACACTACTTTCGGCGACATCGTGAAAAAATTGTATCCTGATTTGGTGCCTTCTTATCCTGGTGCTGAAGAGGTGATCAACACCCGCTTCCTCAAGAGTGTGCTCGCTCGTGCAGGTAGCGACATTGCGAGTGCCGACGAGACCAAGTTCAATGCCGATGACAACATCAGTGAAACGGTGAGTAAAAAATCCTGGGCCATCGAATTTGCTTCGGGTAGCGCAGAGTTTACTCCCGCTGCAAAGGTAGTGATGGAGCAACTGTTCAACGACCTGGTGATTGCCAGCAACCTGAAAGTAGAAGTCCATGGTCATACCGACAACGTTGGTGATCCATCTGCCAACTTGAAACTGTCGGAGCGCCGCGCTTTTGCGATCAAAACCTGGTTGGAAAACAAATCTGCCAATAACTTCCCTGAAGGGCGGGTAACGGTATTTGCACACGGTGCCAGCAACCCAACTGTATCTAACGACACCCCAGCTGGTCGGGCCAAAAACCGCCGGGTGGAAATTATTATGGGTAAATAATAACCGGTTGGGCGACCCTACGTGGTCGCCCAATAATAGGGGCGGCCACGTAGGACCGCCCCTATGAATATACCAACCATGTCCAACTACCTCCAAGACTTCATTCGGGCTTTTAAACCCAATACCAGCGTCAGCAAAATGACCATGGCCATCATCATCGTGGTGCAAGTCATCATCGCTATGTTCGCCTGGTATTCTTCTTCCGAAATTTTGCCCCGACCGCCCGAAATCCTTTCCGCCTTCAGCCGACTGTTGAAGGGAGGAGATTTGATCAGGGAATTGTTCACCAGTATGGGGCTCTGCTTGCAGGCCATGGGCTTGTCGATATTGATTTCTCTGGCCTTGTCCTATCTGACGGTTCTGCCTTTTTTTCGGCCTACCGCTTTTATCGTTTCCAAAGGACGCTTTTTGACCCTGGTCGGCTTGAGCTTTGTTTTTACCCTGCTTACCTCTGGCGGCCATAGCCTCAAGGTATCCCTGATGGTGTTTGGCATTACGGTATTTTTTGTCACTTCAGCGATTGCAATGATTCAGGCCATTCCCAAAACGGAGTTCAACCATGCGCGTACCCTGGGCATGAGCGAGTGGCAAACCGTGTGGGAAGTCATCATTCTCGGGCGATTGCACGAGGTCTTTGAAATCATTCGCCAAAACTTTGCCATCAGCTGGATGATGCTGACTATGGTGGAAGGGATCTCCCGTGCGGAAGGTGGAGTTGGAGCCATGTTGCTCAATCAGAACAAACACTTGCACCTGGATGCGGTTTTTGCCATCCAGATTTTGATTCTCCTGGTGGGAATCGGCATGGACTACCTCATTGGAGTCATCAAAAACATCATTTGTCCCTACGCTTCTTTGAGTTTGGAAAGAAGATAAGCATTTAACATGGCACTGACACACGAGTTTAAAAATACCATTCTTAAGGTTGAAAATGTTTCGCTCAACTTGGGCGGAAACCAGATCCTTCGCGACGTCAATGTCGACATTCGCGATGTGGTTAGACCAGGGATGAGCCAGGGGCAAATCGTAGGTTTTTTGGGCCCATCGGGGATCGGCAAAACCAAATTTTTTGAAATCCTTGCTGGCCTGCTGAAACCAGATAGTGGTCAAGTATTATTGGGTGATCCGCTCACCCCGGTAAAAGTGGGTAGGGTAGGGGTAGTCCAACAAAGTTACCCACTTTTCAGCCACCGTACGGTGATGGGCAACTTGATGGTGGCTGCTGCACGTAAAGGTATGCCTGCCAATGAGCAAAAGGCGAAATGTGAAGAAATGCTGGCCCATTTTGGCTTGCAAGGCCACGCCAATAAATTCCCGGCTGAACTTTCTGGCGGGCAACGCCAGAGGGTGGCCATTGCCCAACAATTGCTTTGCTCTGATCACTTCCTCTTGCTTGATGAGCCATTCAGTGGGTTGGATATCATCATGATTGAAAAAGTATGCGAATTGCTGCGCAGCATTGCTGCTTTGCACGAACACAATACAATCATCGTGGTGTCGCACGACATTGAATCGACGGCCTCTATTGCAGATACCTTGTGGGTGATGGGGCGAGATCGGGACGACAAAGGTGAAATTATCCCTGGTTCGCGCATCAAATACACCTATAATTTGATTGAACGTGGCCTGGCCTGGCAAGAAAACGTGATGGGCCGGCGGGATTTCCACGAGTTAGTGGATGAGGTGAGGGGGCTGTTTAAAACATTATAATTAAGGAAGAAGGGTTTAAAGGCAATCGGTCACCGAGCGAAGTCGAGGTGCCGATTGCCTTTAAACCCTTCTTCCTTAATTAAACTTCCGCTTAAAGAACCAACTGCTATCGTTCAGTGTAAAGCCAAAGTGGAATTGCACATAGTTTTCTTTCAAACCATCAACTGCCCCAAAACGCCCGGCTTCGAGTGCCAGATTGACAAAAGAAAGGGTTTGACGAGGCAAAATGATTGGAATACCAACCCCCAATGTTACACCGAAATTGGTCAACTGTTGTCCGTTGTTGCTGCGGGCGTCCTGGGCGTGAAAAACCCCCAAACGGTATCTGGAACGACTCCAGTTGTTGTTGTAAGACTGCACATCGGGGATGAATTCAAGCCCAAAAGCCATGCGGCGCGAATCGGAAAGAGACTCTGTTTTGGCTTCATTCAGGTACTCACTCCAGCGGGTTTGTAGGTATTCGGCGCTGATGCGCAATTTACCCAAAGATTCATAGGTCAGACCGAAGCCCATTTCACTGGGCAAAGTTCCTCGGCGTTCAATATCCGCTTCGTAAGTTATGGTATCTGACACCGAAGAATTAGGAGACAAACGACGGTACAAACGACTGCTCACCGACTTGAGGTCACTATTGGGTGTGTAAGTAAAGCCAAAGATGAATGAACGATCGCCAATTTCCCGAACCCCTTGTTCATTGGGTTTATCCAGATTGATGACGTATTGAGCACCCAGTTTAAAAATGGTGCTGCGGTAGCTGATGTCATCCTGTAAATCGGTGGAGTAGGCCAGTGCCACACTGTCCAGGTATACGCCCCGACTGTTCGCAACTTTTCCAAAAAGAGCCTGCAATTCCGCGCCAAGGGATAGGTTCCCAATACGAACTCCATTGCCGAATCCCAATTTATAGGTTCCGCCCGACCCCTTCAGGTCAGTTGTAATCCGATCAAGGGTTTCGCCCCGGATTTCCACATTTTGGATATTGTAGCCAACTTCAGAATATGGACTCAAGTGAAAACCCATACCCCAGTTGAAATTGTGCTTTTTGCGTTCTTGCGCTCGGTTGATCGAGTTGTTCAATGGGAAGGCCAGAGAAATCTGGCGCAAGTTGCCACTAAAGGCATCGTCCTTTTGATCTCCATCAGACAATGCGGAATATTTGGCCGATACGCCCAATTCAAAGCCGGCGACTTCCAGTGCACTCAATGCGGCTGGATTCAACCAATTGGTATGCGAAGCATCGCGCACTGCAATCCCCATGCCAGCCATCCCGGTTTGTGATACCAGGGCTGATGAAAACAAATCACCCAGGCCAAAACGAGAATAGGGTGAATTTTGTTTGGGTAAAATTTGTGCGGTGGTCGTTTGTGCCGAGGCCACCCAGGGCATCCACAGTACCAGCACGGCTGCGCTAAGCGCCGTTTTTATCGTCCAACTACTCGACATTATGTTTCAATATTTTGTTCAATCCAATGAATACTAAATCGGGTTCATGTATTGCGCTGATGCTCAGGGTTTGTAGCAAGAGCGCAGCATCTCCTCCCGTGAGTATGGTTTTGCTGTGACTTTCTACTGTTGCCCATTTTTGACTATACCCTTCAATTTCGAGTGCAGTACCCAACAATGCACCATTGATCATGGCATTTGGGGTAGCATCTCCGATCCATTCCTGAATTCCATTCAACTCCACTTCCGGAAGCCTTGCTGTAAATTCATGCATGGCGCGCAGCCGCATTTTTACACCAGGAGCAATATTTCCCCCCAGGTAAACGCCGTCTGCGCTCAAAAATTCGTAAGTAATACAACTACCTGCATCCACCACCAGGCAATTCTCTCCTGGAAAAATGGCAAAAGCTCCGACCACTGCAGCAAGGCGATCTTTCCCCAGGGTTTGTGGGGTTTTGTACGCATTGCGGATGGGTAGTGGGGTATCTGCATCCAACTGTACGAGGCGACATTGGCTTTCCAAGCGCTTTAATTCGGTCAGTTCCAATTGCCGACCTACCGAACATAAGATCACATTCTGCACCTTATGGTTGGTTACCAGCTGTAATAAATCCTCGATCGTCCAGTTTTCCCAGAGTTGGCGCAATACCAATATATCCCCCTCAAAGAGGGCGAGTTTGGTACGGGAGTTGCCGATGTCGATCGTTAAATTCATCATCCTGTAGGGGCGACCCTCGCGGTCGCCCATTAACGGGCAACCGTATACGGTCGCATGATCAGGGCAACCACATAGGGTTGCCCGTACGAATTAATGTTTAAAATGCCGTACCCCGGTCATCACCATCGCCAACCCATGTACATCTGCATAATCCACGCTGTCCTGGTCGCGGATGGATCCGCCGGGTTGTACTACCGCAGTTACACCGGCCTCATGGGCTAGTTGAACACTGTCGGAAAATGGGAAAAACGCATCTGAAGCCATCACTGCACCATTGATGTCCAAACCAAAACGGTTGGCTTTTTCAATGGCGTGGCGCATGGAATCCACCCGTGAGGTTTGACCGCAGCCCATGCCAATCAATTGAGCATTTTTGGCCAGGGCAATTGCATTCGATTTGAGGTGTTTGACACACTTATTGGCAAAAATCATGTCTTTGATTTCTGCGGTCGTGGGTGCTTTTTTAGAAACCACCTTGAAATCGTCCTGCGCTTCGATGGCCAGGTCGGTATCTTGCTCGATCACTCCATTGAGCAAGCTGCGGAAGTTGCGGGCTTGTACGTCAAAGTGTTTGATTTTGAGCAGAATGCGGTTTTTCTTTTTCACCAGAAGCTCTGCCGCTGCGGGATCAAAATCGGGGGCCAGCAAAACCTCGTAGAATATTTCATCAACTGCCTGAGCCGTGGCCAGGTCTATTTTAGTATTGGAAATCAAAATCCCGCCAAAGGCCGACACATTATCCGCCTGAAGGGCAGCCTGCCAGGCTTCCAACACAGTAGGACGGGTGGCCACACCACAAGCGTTGGTGTGTTTAAGAATGGCAAAAGTGGGATCATCGTTCAAAAACTCCCGCATCAAAGCGACAGCCGCGTCGATGTCGACCATATTGTTGAAGGAAATCGCTTTGCCGCCCAGTTTTTCAAATAGTTGCTCCAGGTCACCATGGAATACTGCCTTTTGGTGTGGGTTCTCTCCGTATCGCAGGGTTTCGTGTTGGATCAAGCTATGTTTGAACAAGGGTTCTTGTACCCCCCGGTTGAAATAATTAAAAATAGCAGTATCGTAATGACTGGATACCAAAAAGCCCCGGCGAGCCAGTTCTTTGCGGTCTTCCAGTTCAGTGGATCCTTGTTTGGTTTGGATCAGTTCCAGGAAAAAGGGATAATCATTGCGTGAAGCTACAATGGCCACATCCTGGTAGTTCTTGGCTGCTGCCCGAATCAGGGAAATGCCCCCGATGTCAATTTTTTCAATGATGGTTTTTTCATCGCTGGTGCTGGCCACCGTTTCCTCAAAAGGATAGAGGTCAACAATTACCAGGTCAATTTCGGGGATCTCGTATTGCGCCAACTGAGCCTGGTGTTTTTCTTCCCGCCGTGCCAGAATACCGCCAAAAATTTTGGGGTGTAGGGTCTTTACCCGTCCATCCAAAATGGAAGGATAGGAGGTCAAATCTTCTACGGGAATGACGGGAATCCCCAATTCTTCAATGAACTGTTGGGTTCCGCCAGTAGAATAGAGGGTTACGCCATGCTGGTGCAATTCGCGAATAATCGGTTCTAGTCCATCCTTATAGTACACAGAAATAAGGGCCGACTGAATTTTCTTATGTGCCATTGTTTGGTTTGGTAGATACAGTTTAAAAAAAGATGCGCAAAGGTAAATAGTTTTTGCGATTGTGTGCAGTTAGTAAGTGGTGGGCTAAAATAAAAAGAGGCAAGGCGAAAAACGCCCTGCCCCCAAAATGTAATAAGTTCCCCCTATAAACAATCTTTATACTAATGGACATGAGTCCAGTGTAAGCATCGGAAAAAGGTCTTGTAAACTTTACGCAGTTTTGTGATTCCCCGGTTGGTGAATACACTAAATGATTGGGATGGAATATTAAGGTTCAGCTCACAAAGGTAAAGGGTTTAGTTCGTTTTTCAAATTTAATCTTTAGACAGAGAGATTAAAACGAAGTCACATATTTGCTGGTTTTTTTTTTAGTTTTTTTTAAAGCTATTGTATTGCATTGATTTATAATGCATTTAAAAAAAAACCCGCTGAAAAGTTCATTCACCTTTCAAGCGGGTTTGATTATGCATTCAGTATGCCCTAACCAGAAAAAAAAATTACTGAATGCGTTTCTTAGCCTAAAAATTTACTGACAGCGTAGTATTTGTGTTTTGAAATAAGTGCTTGTGCAAGCTGCGCAGGGCAGCGTTTTTGGCATCCTGGCTCACCAGAATCGAGATGTTGTTGTTGCTCCCACCGTAAGAAACCATCCGCAGTGGAATACTTTCCAGTGCCGAAAAGATGTGTTTGGTTACTTCGGTATGTGCACTTAGTGCATCTCCTACAATACAGATGATCGACTGATTTTTGTCCACACTCACGTCTCCAAAAAGCTCCAGTGAGCGGATGATTTCAGGCAAGTGTTTGTCGGAATCAACGGTTAAAGAAACCGACACTTCAGAAGTAGTAATCATGTCAATCGGCGTACGGAATTGCTCGAATACTTCAAATACCCGACGCAAAAAGCCATAAGCATGCAACATTCGCCCGCTTTGAATTTTGATGGCGGTGATGCCATCTTTAGCGGCGATGGCGGTTATGGTTCGGTTGGAAGATGCATTAGAAATTAAAGTTCCCGGCGATTTTGGCTCAAAAGTGTTTTTCAACACAATTGGCACCTGACGGTCTTCGGCAGGGATGACACAGGTTGGGTGCAAAATTTTGGCCCCAAAGTAAGCCAACTCGGCAGCTTCCCGATACGATACTTGCCGAATCGGCCAGGTATTTTCCACAATGCGCGGATCGTTGTTGTGGATACCATCGATATCTGTCCAGATTTGAATTTCTTCAGCCCGGATGGCCGCACCGATCAAGGTTGCACTGTAATCACTGCCACCCCGTTGCAGGTTGTCTACTTCATCGGCAGCATTGCGGCAGATGTAACCCTGGGTAATAAAATAGGTAGCCAGAGGGTGTTGTTGGGACAATAGTAGTTCCAAACGCCGCTGAATCCAATCCATATCGGGTTCGCCGTGCTCGTCAATGCGCATAAAATCCAGCGCGGAGAGCAGCACCGAAGGCCGTTCGATCAATTCCAGATAGATTTGGAATAGGTTGGTCGAAATCACCTCGCCCTGAGCCAAAATCCATTTTTCGTGGCTGCTTTCAAAGCGATTGACCCACAACAGTTGCTCCATTTCATCAAAGATGCCTCTTACCACAGTGTGGCCTCTTTCCTGAAAAGGTTCAGTTGGCAGCAGCTCATTCACAAATACCCGGTATTCTTCACGCAAGGCAGCCAATTTGATGGATGCGGCTTCAATCTGTTGTTTGCGAATGAGTTCACCCAACTCGACCAACTTGTTGGTTGTCCCAGACACTGCGGATAGAACCACAATTTTGGGTAAACCATCGTCAATCAGTTCACCTACCCGACGCATTCTTTCCGGACTTCCCACCGATGTGCCACCAAACTTCAGAATTTGCATGATTGTTTACTTGATGCTGTGAATAATCAATTGACAACTGCCAACGAGTTATCTTTGATTGATGAAACAAAAGTAGGGGCTGAAAATAAATACTGGAATTTTTACCTGATAATTGTACAGAAAAATATATTTTCGTTTAAATTTAAACAAAGTGATAAAAATTTCTGAACACGTTAACCAAATCATCAGCAGCTCGCCTTTTATGTTAGAGGCACTGGCGGAGGGTCTGGTCAATGTATCGTCCCTGGCGCGTAAAATTCAGCCGGATGTGGAAAAAGCAGCTGGAAAGGAGGTCAACAGCAGTGCCATCGTTATGGCCATCAATCGGATGCCCTTGGGGGATCTGTTGCATTTGGACAAAAACCTGCGCCTTTTTTTTCGGAAAATGACCGATATCAGTGTACGCTCGGGCCTTCTGGACTATACTTTTCTCAACTCTGAGACCCTCCTGGCCAAACAAGTGGAGCTACTCAATGCCATTAGTGAAGCAGCCAAAGTTTTTTATTCTTTTTCGCAAGGTGTTTCAGAAACTACCATCGTCATATCCGAAAGTATGGGTACAAAACTGGAGGAGATTTTTCGCAGTGAAAAAATGTTGGTCAAGGAAAAAGACCTCTGCTCGATCAGTTTGATGCTCCCTGAGGGCAATCAGGCGATTTACGGAGTGTACTACTACATCCTCAAAGAATTGGCGCTCAATGGGATCAACCTGGTGGAAATGATTTCTACATCAAATGAGTATACGATTGTGTTGTCGAATCGGGATTTGGATAAGGCGTTTTCGTTGTTGATGGGCTTGAGGCATCGGTGAAATCAATAAATTTGTAATATTGT
>JAAFHQ010000209.1 GCA_013298445.1 Chitinophagales bacterium
AGCAGGGCCATTTTAACGGCTTTGATGGATGGACAAAATGCGGTGGAAGTCCTGGCGGAGCACCACCTGAAAGGTAACCTGGCCAAATACCCCCTGATTGTAATCCCCGAATGGAGCTATCTGGAGCCCGGTTTTTTACAGGAATTAAAAACCTATGCCCAAAACGGAGGAAAACTGCTGGTGATCGGCGCGGAGGCAGTGAAAAATTTCAGCACGGAATTGGGCATCGAACTGAAGGGTGCGCCCCAAAAACAGCTCTGCTGGGTAGCCAGCAATGGCGATCTGGGGCTGGTCAATGACTGGCTACAGCCATTGACCCTGAAAGCCGGAAGTCTTCCTTTGGGCAATTATTACCTCAACCAGGACACCCGCTACCCCAGTGGCATCGCGGCCTCCGTGTCGGATCTGGGAAAGGGGAAAATCGCTGGGGTATACTTTAATTTTGGCCAGAGTTACCGCAATTTCCAATCTCCTCAACTGCGCGATTTTCTGAATGGTATCGTCAATAAGCTCTTCACCAATCCGATCGTGGAAGTAAAGGGCTCGAAACTAGTGCATGTCACGGTCAATGACTTGAACAACAAACTGGCCATCAACCTGATCAATTCCGGAGGCAACTACAACAGTGATAAAGTGTACACTTACGATGAATTACCTCCTTTGACAGATTTGAACCTCAAAATCAGATTAGCCAAAAAGCCATTGCGTATTGTACAACAGCCAGAGAATAAACCCTTACCATTTGTGTATGCTAATGGAATAGCTAGTGTGAAGGTACCCAAAGTGGCGGTACACTCGATTGTTTGGGTGGAGTGATTACCGAGCGGTAAAAACCAGGTATAAAAATGGTAAACTGAGCATCTACCCTCCATTAGTCACTCCGGCTACCAATCCTCGCAATATTGAAGTCACAAAGCCATGGTAAAAAAAATATACCTTTTATTGCTTTTGACTGGCATCGTTCACAGCGCGATCAGTCAAAATGCCTCAACCGATGATCGACAAAAAGCCATTGAAAACTGGCGAAATATGCGCGTCGGATTATTTGTGCATTGGGGGCCATCGGCTGGCTTGGGAACGCCCGAATCGCATTCGCATGCGCGCAAAAGTGCCCTGAACCAACATGGTTCTGTTCCCGCTGAGGAATATGATCAGCTCTATAAAAAATTCAATCCCGTCCATTACGACCCGGATGCCTGGCTCAAGTTGGCCTATTCTGCGGGGATGCGTTATAGCGTTTTTGTGGCCAAACACCACGATGGCTTCTGTATGTTTGATACAAAATCGACCGACTACAACATCATGGCAACGCCCTATCAAAAAGATGTCGCTAAACTATTTGCTGAAGCCTGCCAACGTCAAGGTTTAGCGCTTGGTTGGCAATTCTCTCCAAAAGACTGGAAACACCCAGATTTCAATACGGAAAATCACGACCGCTACAACGCCTACTACCTGCAGTTGTTGGATGAGTTAAGTGCCAATTATGGCCCAATTTCGGTTATGTGGTTTGATGGGGTTGAACCCATTGGCAAAGACAAATGGAAAGATGTTCCAGCCAGAGCCGCCGAGATGATGTACAGCCGCCATCCTAATCTGCTCGTAGGTACGCATGGGGCGATGAAAGAAGATTTTATCAGTTTTGAAATTGCGGTCGGCCCCTTTGACCGGCAAAAACCCTGGGAAACCGCCGAAGGCATCAACCCCAGTGGCTGGATTTTTAATAAACCAATGCCCGCATTTCCTTTTCGCGACCTGTTGCGGACAATGATCTACACCATTTCAAGGGACGGAAATTACCTTTTGGATGTAGGCCCAATGCCTGATGGCAAGCTTTATACACCTGATGCCGAACGTTTAGGCGATTTTGCCGCCTTCATGAAAACCAACTCGGAAGCAGTGCATGGCACCCGTGGCGGCCCCTACCGGGATGGTGCCTGGGGTGGCTCAACCTGCAAAGGAAACTCGGTTTATTTGTGGGTATCCGACGAGGTGGGTGAGCACTTAACCTTACCGGCATTGCCCGCTAAAATGCTGAAAGCAAGCCGCCTGGATGGGCAACCGTTCAGCTGGAAAACTGACCGCAAGCGATTGCGCCTCCATTTTCCCGATCGCAAAACTAGCGCCAAGCCAGTGTTCATCTGTGTTAAACTAGACTTGGATAAACCCGCTTATGGTTTGCCGATTCTGGATGGTCAAGTAAATGAACTGGCCACCGCAGCGGTTAACGCCTCAGCCATCAAGGAAAACAATGCAGGAAAATACGGAACGATGGGCTTGTTTGACAACCGTGGGGAAACCGCTTGGGAAACCCCAAAAACGGACACCCTCTGTACGCTGGAATTTGATTTGGGGAAATTGACTACACTTACCGCTCTGTCTTTGGCGGAAAAAGGCCAAATCGAAGGCTGGAATCACGGCTGCGATATTCGCTTAAAGACCAGGGCAAGTACCTCGGCAGAATGGCAACAGGTAATCCGGCACCAAGGCGCTATTGGCGCACCGCCTATTCTACAATTTGCGGCTACTCCAGCGCGGTTTGTCAAACTGGAAATTCGCAAGCGCCCAAGTTTTGAATTACAGCTTGCGGAGTTAAGGGTGTTTGGTCCAACTAAATGATGAAGGCTTCAAATTAAAACTGCTCAAACCACTGAATCAATTGTGGGAAAAGATCTGCCAGGGTTTGGTCCGCTCTTTTTGCTGGCAGGCCATTATTGGTAATGCCAATGTTGTGCGTAAGCAAGTATTTTAGTTAGTGAAGACGGTCAATTATTGTTTATAGAGTATCCTCCATTATAAAAATTGCATTATTGTTCAGGTCGTAAAATCCAAACTCATTGGTTTTCCAAGGAGTATTGATTTTCAAACTGTCTTGAGAAACCGTTCCTCTTTCTACAAGTTCGTCAAAAAAAGGCCTTATTTCAATTGCGCCAATTTTTTTGATTTTTTGTACACTAAAAAAGCTGCAAGTAAAAGCCCTAATGTCAATGAAAGTCCAATAATAAAATTTGTTGTTATTTTATCTTTTTTTTTAAATGAGTCATTAAAGTATTTACTTGGTTTTATGTACATTTTGCCGTTTGGATAATCTATTATGAAGTTAAATCTGGATTGCAAACCAATACCAATTACACCATCTTCAAATGCTGATTCTGCATTAGATTCATTTGCCAACAAAGTGGGTACATTTTTTAGTTTATAACTTGCAATTGTTACCTCTGGAACTTCCAATATTTCTGCATCAACAATCCTATTTTCACTTGATGCGATTCCTGCTTTCCCGATTACTTTCATTGTATTATTCAGATTTTCCTTTTTTGCAAACCTTGAATCGAAACTCAAAGCATTGTCTGCACCGGTATCAAAAAAATACCAACCCTTGCTCACCTTTTTACCGTTAGAAATTGTAATAGGTACATATAAGCCACCTGTGGTTTGTTTAAATTCTATTTGAGAATAAGTATTATTTTTTCCGGGCAGTTCATTGTGAATCAACAACAATTTATTATCAAAATCAATTTCTAAAATTTTGTTTTGGAATACATTATAACCTATCAGCGCACCTCCATTTTCAAGAAACCCTGCTTCATCAATATAACATATCGGCATATTGTAAATATTCAAATTACCTAACTGAAGAGAATTATTACTGCTTGTTTTTTCAGTCGAAAGCCCTGTAACACTTTCATCTTCCATTATGCCATCAAGTGTCAATTTATTCAATTTGTCAAAATTTCTACCAATAACATAAACTAATCTAGCTCCTAAGTCAAAACAAAAGTTCATTTTAGGGCTATTATTTATACTCCCTTTTATGATTATTTGCTTGTTTTTATTTAATTCGAATGGAAGTGTGTCTGTCTTGTTTTGATTGTTGTTCAGTCTTACATATTGATGATTTTTTGTTGTTAAAATCACGGTACAGGTATCAGATTTATTCAAAAGCACTTTAAACTGATAATTGGATTCTCCTTCAACATTCATAGAAATAGAATCAACATCTGTATAGAAAGTAACTTGCCTCTTTTTACAATTTTTAGCTAAATGATATACAATGGGAAATTGTGATTTTATGAGATGATTCCAATACTTGGTTTTTCCCTCCCAACCATCTTTAATGGCTACTTTAGGGGAATTGGCTTTAACTAATTTTACCTTTTCTTGGGCAAAAGTTTTATTTAATGAAAAAGAAAGTAAAATGAAAATAAGTATGCTTGGCAATTTCATACTGCTTGATTTTTTGATTAACGATCAGCAAAGATTATTAATAAAATCGAAACACACTTGTAAGGATGTAAACCGTTACAAAAAAATCCAATTGATTTGATTGTTTTCTATTTGCGATAGTTTTGAGAAAAATATTTTTGGCGAATACCCTGTTAACGATTTAAAGTCTTTTGCCATATGAGATTGATCAAAATAATCAGCCAAATAAACAATATCTATTAGTTGATCTCTAGTCGCATATTTTGTAAACATTTTTATTGCATTTCTAAATCTTTCAATTTTAATGAATTGACTTGGAGTAGTTCCGATGTGAAGCAAAAATTGTTTATTGAATGTAGTTCTTGAAATTGCATTCTTTTTAGCAATTTCAGTAATGTTTAATTTTTGGTCATTGGCACTCTTTATTGACTCAATTGCTTGATGCAAGAATGGATGTTTAAATTCTTTGATTTTTGAGAGTAAATAATTTTCTATAAATTCAATTTTTTGAGTATCATCTTTTATTTTGAAAGCCTCATTCATTGCTCTTTCATAATCTTCAAAAGGATTGAACTCTGAAATTGTTCCTGTAATATAGCTAGAGAAAGGTTTTTCTAAAAAAGCATTAATTCCTAGTGGCTTAAAATAAATACTTATTTCATTAGTTTTCCCTCTATATGTTGTTGCTCCTTGTTTTTGATTATCAATGATTAAAATAGATTTTACTTTTTCGTTTGGGTGATTTTCTATTGTTATTTCATTATCATTAATAATTACTTCTGAATTTTGGCATAAAGTAACAAAAATGGTATTTGATGGGAACCCAAAATACGTTACATTTTCTTCATTATCATTTCTTTGTAATGTATAAAAACATTCAATGAAATTTTGAAGAATATTGTTTTTGGGTTTGTGGATTTTTATTTTCATATTAAAGCCCAATAAAGAAATAAAAAATCTTCGTGAAGGCGAATGCCTTCGAGTAAACCTAAAGCTCAATTCTCCACCGTTCCAACTTCTCCTTTGCCAAGGCACCAAGCGGAGCACTTTTCCGGCTATTATCGTCCACTTGTACAATCACCGTTTCGGCACTGGCTACACATTTATCTTGTTGAAACAATTGCTGATAAAGAGTAATTGAACTATTGCCAATCTTCAGCACAGCGGTCCCAATGTCCACCCGTCCAGGCCAAGTCACTTCTTCCATAAAATTCAAGTGCAGTCCCGCAATGACAAAACTGAAGCCATCCTGCAATATGGGTATTTCAGGATGGTACAAAAACTCCACCCGTCCGGTTTCCAGGAAGGTAGAGAAGTTGGCATTGTTGACATGCCCCTGGCGATCGGTATCGGCATAGCGCAGCTTGTCGAAGGCTTGAAGGGGAAAATCGTGTAGGGTTAACAATTTCATTGGTAATCCATGTTTTGGGTATTCAAACGAACAGAATCGGAATACAAATGTTGAAATAAATAATCAACTATACAATCTGAAGCATCCAAAGCAATACAATTTTAGCTGAAATATTTGTAAATCAAAATCCAATTAAAGATGATCAATCGACTGCTGGTTATCATTTTCATCCTCTTTGGGGCTAGTTTCCTCCAAGCGCAAAACACGCTGAATAAAGGCAAGGTATTTCCCATGGTTTTTCATGATACCATCCCCCTTGAATTCATTGAAGGGAAAATAGTTGTACCGCTTGAAATCGGGGGTAAACCGCAGAAATTCATTTTAGATACGGGAGCGCCCTGTATAATATTTGAAGATTTGTATCAGGAAATGGATGCCGAGATTAGCCATAAAGAAAAACTCACCGATGCGGTAGGTGGAGTAGTTCATTTAGATCGAATTAAGCTAAAATCATTTAATCTTGGGCAGCTAGCATTCAGGAATATTCCGGCTTTTGTATTGCCCGAAGAAACCAATAGAATACTCAAATGCTGGGGGGTAACTGGAATAATAGGGAGCAATGCCTTTCGGAATTGCATCCTACAAATCGACTTGCAGTCAAAGAGATTGATTCTGAGCAATGAACTGAAAAAACTGGACTTAGCGAAACATTCCAGAACACCCCTTGCACTGAATAAAAAACAAAGCAATCCGTACATCGAACTCTCTTTGGGCAAGGGCCACCGGGTTGCAGCCCTTTTTGATACAGGCAGTGAAGAGGTTGTTTGTATTTCTAAAGAAGACTCGGCCATTCCATTGGAGAATCAGGTTGCTCGATTGATCAATGTTGGAGAAGGCAAAATGATGATGTCAATAACTGATTCTCAGCAAATACAATGGTTGAGGCTTTTTTCCTTTGATACGATTGGCATTGGGAATACCCATCTATTGAATGCCAACTCCATCCCTGGAGAAGAACAAGACTACAGTTCGATTGGAATCGGTCTTGGTGAATACGGGATCATTACGGTGGACTACCTACACAAACAATTTTATTTCAAAGGCTATGAAGGAAAATTTCAAATCGAAGTCGATCAATTTGTTATTGCACAAGGACTAAATATTGTTCCCAAAGAAGACCATTACTCCATCGGCATGATTTGGAACAACTCCCCGGCAGCCCGCCTTGGCCTAAAGAATGGCTACAAAATCCAGCGCATCGAAGGGGTTGACTTTTCCAAAAGGACACCGGAGCTCGACTGCGGACTGATCATGGGCGGGTACACCTCAAGAGACGTCATCAATCTTGAGTATGTGAATGAACAGGGGATGGTAGTCGCTGTATCGATCGGTATGAAGTGAGTCCGTCGAAATTCGAAATGCTCCAGCTCCCCAGCTTCCGGGAAAATTGAAAAAAATAAAAAGCACTCATTTCCTTTTCAACAGGAATACTGTATTGGTCTCAATATTCTGGCGATACTGCCAAGCGCGGTTGTCCACATCGCTGTCGGCATCGGGTAGTTGTTTGACTGCTCCAGTACGGGGATTGATCATTGTGACCGCATATCTCTGGCCGGCGGGCAATTTGAGCCGGCAATGCTGCACCCGGGTGTAGATCAAGTACTCCCGGCCTTCATTAGCCAGGCATAAGTTGCCAAAACTGACGAGGTCGTTGTGGGGCGACAAGTTCCAGTATTGGGTGCGTTCAAAGGACTCTTTCATGATTTTGTAGTACTTCAGCATGGTCATTTTGGAGTTACCGCGGCCGTTAATCCAGCCTCCACCGCTGTCTTCACCAGCACCAGTGCCATATTCGGCAGTTTCGCCAGTGGTTTGGTAGCTGCCAGTCATACAAATTTCCCAGGCCAGCTGGCTGCGGTTCAATCCAGAACGGCCATCGGGGCCTTCTTTAGCTGCGGTAGCACCGCAACCCCATGGCGGATAGTGGCCCTCATATCCGTATTCCTCGTTGATGGCCGGTAAAATTCGTCCGGTTTCTTCCTGGAGGCGTTTGGCATTCATCATAAAATCGTAGCCGCCGCATTCATCCCAACTTTGGTACATCACCACGTCTACCCATGGCGATTTACGAAATGGGAAATCCGCTCTGCCGTGCACCGAAATCAAGTGATTGTAAGGGTCTTTATTTTTGAGGAAGCTACCCATTTGCTCGGCCCATTCTGGGGTGCGGAACAAGTGGTATTCGTTGGCGATGTCCCACATGATGTTTTCGTAGGCCGAGTAACGAGCGGCGGCATAGGCATAGTAAATCTGCTCGTCCTCCTTTCCCATGTTGGCCTTTTTGAAGGGATCGCAGGCGTGATCGAGACCATCCACATAAAAAATGATGGACACGATGATGCCCCGCTCCCGGCAATGCGCCAGTAGGCGGTCCAGTTTTTGCCAATGCCCAACTTCAAAACGGGTGACATCAAAATTGGGGGCATCCAAATCATCCGGTTTTTCGGCCAGCCAGGGGTTGAGTTTGAAGGTAAAATTGTTGGATTCTACCACTGTAGGTTCACTCCAACGCTCGCCGCCGTGGGCGCGACCATTGATGGCTACCCGGATGCGGTTGATGCCATAGCCCGCCAAGCGGTCAATGGAAGCCAGAATTTCCGCTTCATTTTTAAGTCCCAGCATCCAGTAAGCGGTAGTGCTGTTCCAAAAATAGTGGTCGCCATTGTCAAATTTAAAATGCCAGGGGTGATCTTTATCCAGGCGCAAAACCCCTTTGCGGCTGGAGGCTAGCGCCTCAAAGGTCCCGATCGCTTTTTGGGTTTTTCCGTTTTGCGAAAGGGTTACTTCAAAGTTGTATTTGCCCACCTGATCCGGCATAAAACGCAATCGGAAGAGGCTACCATCCTGGCTGTCACAAAAACCTGCTACGGTCTTGGCCACTCCATTTTCAGCGGTAAATGTTCCCCAAAACTGAACCTGTTTAAAGGGATTTAATTTAGGGTCAGGCTTTTTAATGTGGATTTTAATTTCCTGGAAATCATAAACTTCAACTTGTTCTTTGCTCAAGGCAAGCTTTAAAGGCTGAGCAAAAAGGGTGGTCCACAAGCCCATCAACAAAACCAGACATAGCAATGATTTTTTCATGCTTTCCTTATTTATCCATGTATTAATAGACTGACCTGCCGGTACTCCTGT
>JAAFHQ010000216.1 GCA_013298445.1 Chitinophagales bacterium
TCATCCTCCTGCTTACCCATGTTTGTATCGCATTTGGCGCCTTAACTTGTGGGTTTTTGACCTACTTTGCGGATATTGCACTTCCACCCTGGCTACCGATCCTTTTGGCCAATTGTTTTTTCATCGCCTACTTCTTTTATCCTAAAAAAGGTGCCAATCAGGGTTGGTTCCAATATTCATACCTCCGGCAAAAATCGCTGGATTTTACCCTAAGCACCAGTTACGCCTTGCTCATTACTGCCGGTTTAAATGTGTGGTTGTTTTCAAATATTGATGGCAGTATGAACCAAACTGCGGCGAATCCGCGCTTAATCGCCCAACACCTGAAACCTGCTGGTCTGGATGAAAAAACGGCCAAAAAGCATAAAATCACGAATCTTAGAGCTTCATTTCAAGAGCTGAAGACGGCCATCAAAACGTACAAAGCAGAGCAAAAAACTGCGGGTGGCGGCAAAGGTTGGTTGATTGCGCTGACCATTTTAGGTGCGCTGGTTTTGGGCTATGTGGTGACAGCTCTGGCATGTGGAGTCGCTTGCTCTGGCTCAGAGGGCTTAGCCTGGGGTATTCTTGCTTTGGGTTGGGGTGGTATCATTTGGCTTTCGATCATTTTGATCAAAAAAATTGCCAGGAAACATGCAGCAACCAGCTGAACCAAATGACGAATGATTCGAATGACGAGTGACGAATTTGGTGCCAGCCTTATTCGTCATTCGTCATTCGAATCATTCGTCATTCCCTTGGCCTCACTGCTGAAACACATATTGTACCAAATTTGCGCCCATTTTCAGGGCATTGGCGCGTGCTTCCGGTGTATCATTGTGTACGTCCTGATCTTCCCAACCATCGCCCAAATCGCATTCAAAAGAATAAAAACAGATCAGCCTCCCCTGCCAGGTCAGGCCGTAACCTTGGGCGGGTTTGTCGTCGTGTTTGTGGATTTTGGGCAATCCACCTGCGAAAGAATACTTTTGACGGTAGATTTCGTGGTTAAAAGGCAGTTCGGCGAACTCTAATTCAGGAAACACCTTTTTCATTGCCACCCGAACAAAAGGATCCATACCATAGTTGTCGTCGATGTGCAAAAAGCCGCCAGCGAGCAGGTATTGCCGCAGGTTTTGCGCCTCCATGTCGGAAAAAACCACGTTGCCGTGCCCGGTCATGTGGAGGAAGGGAAAATTGAACAATTCAGGGCTACCAACTTCCACCGTAGCGTATTCGATGTCCAGGGCGGTTCCCAGGTTCTGGTTGCAAAAACGCGCCAGATTGGGCAATGACGTAGGGTTGGCATACCAGTCGCCGCCGCCATTATACTTCAACAAGGCCAGTTTCATGCCTACCGGGCCGGGGCCGCTTTGGCTTGGCGTAAAAAGACTCAACAACAAGATCAATAGAAACATAATGGATTATTTAGGGCAAATGGTTGAGAAGTTGAAAAGTTGAGAAGTTGAGGTTGCCACAGCGATTTTGACAATGTCCTTGTCCGTGTCCTTGCGGTAGCCTCAACTTCTCAACTCCCTCAACTCTTCAACTTTTTAGCCATTCATCAATTCAATCGTATGTACTGCCACCACACCCGCAGTTTCGGTGCGCAGGCGGCTTTGTCCCAAACTTACGGGTACAAACCGATGTTGCTGCGCCAGTTCTATTTCGTCGGGCGCAAAATCACCCTCTGGGCCAATGACCACAATCACATTTTGCCCTGAAACGTACGTTTGTTGCAACAATTTTCCAGGCGGATCGCTGATCCAGGCAATGCATTTTTGCCCAGCAAAGTTTTCCTGCTCCTGTATAAACGTTTTGAGTGGGGTCAAAGGGTTTAATTTGGGCAAAAAAACTTTGAGCGACTGTTTCATCGCCGAAAGCAGGATTTTTTCCAAACGATCCAGGCGAACCTGGGTACGCTCTGAATTTCGGCAGAGGATGGGCGTGATTTCATCCACGCCAATTTCCGTAGCTTTTTCCAAAAACCATTCCAGTCGATCGATGTTTTTGGTCGGCGCGATGGCGAGGTGCAGGTGATAAGGCTTGCGCTGCAGGCTTGAAGTGCGTTCGATCACTTTGGCCACGGCACGCTTTTTATTTAAGTCCAGCAGTTCAGCCACATACCAATTGCCTTTGCCGTCGACAACCTGAATTTGGTCCTCGCGACTGTAACGCAGCACCTGCAGATGTCGAATTTCTTCTTCATCAAACTCCAATACATCTCCCACAATATTCGAAGCAAAAAAAATGTTCATAAGCTAAATAACAGTTAAAAACTCTAGACTTTTGAGCACAAGGGCACCTGAGCAAAGAGTCTAGTTCTAGAAATTTGGGCATTTCGTCCAAATATACTACTTGCTCCATAGCGTTAAGGCTGCACAAGTCTATTTTTTCTTACATTTGCCCAAATGGGGCAAACCTAAGGGTGCCCGACAATGTTAACAACTGCGAAAATAAAATCAAAAAGCAATTATGGGGTATTTGATTATGGCGGGTCAATTATTTTTGAGCCTGTCCATTTTGATAGTGTTGCACGAAATGGGGCATTTTTTTCCAGCACGCTGGTTCAAAACCCGCGTCGAGAAATTCTACCTCTTCTTTGACCCATGGTTTTCCCTGTTCAAAATAAAAAAAGGTGAGACTGAATATGGCATTGGCTGGTTGCCCTTAGGCGGCTACGTCAAAATTTCGGGCATGATCGACGAAAGTATGGATCGTGAACAGATGGCCGGCCCTCCTCAACCTTGGGAATTTCGTTCCAAACCAGCCTGGCAACGCCTGATCATCATGCTAGGTGGTGTTACTGTCAATTTTATCCTTGGGTTTTTCCTTTACGGGATGGTGCTCTGGACCTGGGGTGAAGTATATCTGCCTACTCAAAATGCCAAATACGGGATTGCGGTGAGTAAGCTGGGTAAAGACATGGGTTTGAAGGATGGCGACAACGTTTTGGGCATCAACGGAAAAACTTTGGGCGAATTTGGGGACAATCAGGTGCGTCGTGAAATCGTGATCAACAATGCCAAAAATTTAGAGATTGAGCGAGAAGGTCAAAAAATGACCTTGCCGATCGATCCTAAGTTTGTCCAAATCTTGTCGAGCTACGAAAGCAAAGATGAAGGCTTATATACCGTACGGATGCCTTTTGTGATCGGTAAAGTTGCGCCCAAAACTCCAGCTGAAAAAGCAGGATTGCAGGAAAAAGACCAGGTGATTGGGGTGAATGGCAAGTCTACGCCTTACTACCACGAGTTTTCTCAAATGGTGTTGCCTTTAAAAAGCAAGAAGATTGAGCTAAAAGTGATCCGTAGCAAGGATACCCTGAATGTTCCTCTGACTACCACTGCCGAAGGTAAAATCGGCGTCCAGTCGTACGAACCTGCTTATTACTTCAAGGTAGAACGTAAAGAATACAGTCTGGCTCAGGCCATGCCGATGGGTGTCCAAAAAGGTGTCAGTTTTTTGGGGGATCAAATGAAAGCCTTCGGGCAAATGTTCCGTGGCAAAATCAAAGCTTCCGAAAGTTTAGGCGGTTTTGCCTCCATCGCGACCATGTTTGGTGACATTTGGGATTGGGAACGCTTCTGGCGGATGACGGCGGTTCTGTCGCTTATCCTGGCCTTTATGAACCTCCTGCCCATTCCAGCCCTCGACGGTGGACACGTGATGTTCCTGCTCTTCGAGATCGTTTCTGGCCGCAAACCCAGCGATAAATTTATGGAGTACTTGCGCAAACGCTACTTGAGCAACAGCAAAAAGTACCACCCCGATTTTTACACCCTGGAGTCGGATGCCAAACAAGCGGAGATCCTCCAATTGTCCAGTCTCAACAATGAAGCCTATCGGACTTTAAGCGATTTTGACCAAAGGATGAAGTACATTTTGGAAGAAAAAGGGCTTTTAGTGGAAGGTCAGAACGAAATTCCAAAAAATTTTTTACTCGAGATGATGGACATCAACGAACAGTTGATGGAACTGGAATTCGATTTTGACCAGGCGGTTCTTGACGCTGTAAAACAGGAAGTTGAAAGTGCAGAAAAGGAACTTTTTGACGAGGTTGAAGGTCTCATTCAAGGCTACACTGAAGAAAAATCAGGCGCTGAGGAACTAAATCAGATCAAAAATTTTTACTTAAAAAAACGCTACCTATTGCGCATAAAAGAAAACCTTTCTACATTTGCGCACCGCCGATGAAAAAAGGCGGGCAAAGCAAGAGATACCGATCTTTTGCATAACCTTGATAGGAGGCCGGAGTGGCGGAATTGGTAGACGCGCTGGATTCAAAATCCAGTATTGGCAACAGTGTGCGGGTTCGAGTCCCGCCTCCGGTACCATGCCGAAGTGGCGAAATTGGTAGACGCGCACGTTTCAGGTGCGTGTGCCTTCGGGCGTGGGGGTTCGAGTCCCTTCTTCGGCACAAAGCCAGTTCTTAATTGAGCTGGCTTTTTTTATTTTTATACCTCAGCTTTTGGTGAAAAATGCAAAAATTGCGTTGTACTTAAATGAATCACCAAGACATGAAGGACATTATTGTAGGCTGTTTTTTTATTCTCCTTTCCACTATTTTACCTGCACAAGAAGGCTTCTGGAGCATCGACCAACTACATCTGGTCCAGGAAAAATTACAGCGCATCGGGCTGCAAGGCGCTTGCGAAAAATTGAGCACACCAAATCATGACGGCCTGGCTCAGGCAACCCTGCGTTTTCCATTTGGCAATGCCGTCTTTCTTAATAACCAAGGCCTGGCACTTGGGATTTTCGACTACCATGTTTTACCCGACTCCATCTGGCCTCTATTGAAGGCCCAAGGGGGGATTTGGTTGGCCAAACCAGATGCTGGTATCCCGCTCCGGGATTTTATGGCTGCAGAGGTTTACCATCACTCCAAATCGCTGAGTTCCGATCAGGCCAAAACGAGTCCTGGTTTTATGGTGAAATCCTTCGAAACCGCTGCCGATGGAACAACGTTTGCAGTGGAGAACCATTTCTCAGGACTGAATTCAAGCCAGGAATTTGAACAATATTACAAACGGTATACTCGGATCGAATTGTTGGGTGTTTTTACGCTTCCCAAAAATGATCCTGATAATCAACTTGGTGTACTGCTAAGAGTTAGGGAAAAAACAAATATTAAATCAAAAGTCCAAAATCCCTTCATTCCCTGGGCAGCAGTTGAGTCTAGTCAATCAGCACATGTTATTTTGGGGCACCCCAGTGGCTCTTCACTTCATCGGCAATCGGGAGAATTACAGTATGCACAAGCCCTGAGCCAATGTCATCAGGATTTGGATCGGGCCCTTGGCACTTACGTTACCCGTCAGCCATTCATCACTCAGGATGGGGTGTTTCGACAATACGAAGACCTACAATTGCTGAGCCAGGCACTCCCCAAACGAGCTCTTCGCGAAGCAGAATTTCGCCATCAATTAACCACAAATCCGGCCTTCAAGGCTCGCTATGGGGGTTTATTGGATTCTTGTCATGCCGCTTTCGGGCAGTTGCGCCGCTACGCTCCTGCTCAAGTTTATACCAAGGGAATTGTTTACAGCCCCTGTAGTTTCTTCGAAGGAGTGCGCTTATTTACCATGTGGCGGGGAAGAATCGGGGCCTCAGCTCATCGCCTGCCCACGGCAGAGGAAAGTCAATATTTCCCGGATGTATTCAATCGTTTGCCTCCAACTGAAAATGAGTTATTACTGCCTGAATTGCTGGAGCGTTATTTCACCAAACTTCCGGCTGAACACCTGGCGCCTTATGCCATACGCCAAGCCATTTATGCACAAAAAGATTACGCCCAACTTGGCTCTACGTTGTTGATCACCAGTAAATTCAGCGAACCGGAGCAAGTCAGCGCCTTACTCAATCAGGACTTCCTGGCCAACATCGACCTCATTGCTACCGACCCTGCCGTACAACTGGTTGATAGTATGCTCCAGCATTACAGCGATAAAGTCGCCCCAGGTTTGGAAAAAGCGCGGCGGAAGGCTTACCAAAAAGGTGATGAACTGGCCAAAGCCATGAGTGAAATATTACCCAATTATCCTGGATATCCCGATGCTGATCACAGTTTGCGCATCAGTTATGGCACCAAACTCCAAGCCTCTACCATTTCCGAGGCTTACTTGATGAGCGATGCCCACTTGTTGGAAGACCATTTGGGAAGTCCAGTCATTGACCCAAAAGGCCAATTGATTGGAATCGTTAAAGGTATAAGTCCTGAAGCCAATGGCAACGCTTACTATTATGACCCTGAAAAGAGCCGAGCGCTCATCTGGAGCATCAATTCGATTCGTTCATTGATCGCAACACATCCACTGGGGTCAATTATTTTGAATGAATGGCAATAAATGTTGACGTTGGTCTTGCAACTGTTGTTGAAGTTTCCCATCAAGGCTTTTAAACTTTTGTTCGTTGCGCCATTGCACGAGGTGTTCAAAATAGTACAAAGAGAACCAGCCGAATCCGCCAAGCAAAACTGCGACAAGCAGAATTAGCCACTGGCCGGTTGCAACTGCAAGCACTAGCCAAAAAATATAATAGATCAAAAAAGCGCCCCAGCTGGCACAAGCCCAAACTGGCATTTTGTATTCCAGTCGGCGTACTTGTTTGTGTTTGATGTAATAAGCCAGCTGTGCAGGTAGAAAACCAAAAACATATCCCAAATACGCTGGAATAAGCCCCAGCAATGAACCGATGCCAAATTGAGTAGAGCCAGATTCTGCAATAGCTTTATCACTTGTTTGAGCTGCTTTCAGGGCTTTAAAATAGGCTTCGGTCTGGGCTTTGAGCGCGGTTTTTTCATCGTGCGACATTGAATTGATGCGATTGGCAATTTTTTTCTCCCGCCACAAACAATCAGTGGCGTCTTCGACCACCGGAAAAAGCCTCTCTTTACGTTCACTGCGATCCAGGGTCAATAATTGTTCAGCCAAACCATCATCGGCAGGGTCTTCTACAATAATGATGTTTTGCGCCATCGCCTGAGCAAGTACTTCCAGCAATTGATCACCTTCTACTGCGGCACCATTCCGGTAAAAAGAGCGAGCTGATAGGGGTTCTCCAAAATTGATCATTACCTTGCCACGGGGCCTTTCGCCATCGGTGAAGTTGACGCCTACCGGTACAATGAAGAGGTCTTCTAACTCCGGGTAACGCTCCAGGGTTCCAAATGCAATGCGTACCAAACCTCGCTGCAAAGGGCGCAAACGCTTTTCAAGTTCAGTGCGGCCTTCCGGGAAAATCATAATAATTTTTCCAGATTTAAGACCTGCATAACAAGCTTCAAAAGTGGAGAAATTACTTTTCACCCCACTAAATCCCGTGGTGTCGCGCATGCGGAAAATTGGAATCATGTGGAGTGCCCGCAACAAAGCCCCGTAAATCTTTTTGGAAAAAAAATCACCTCTTACCAAAAAATGAAGTGGCTTTTTCAACAATACTGCCATGATAATGGGCTCCATAAATCCCGTGGGGTGATTAATTGCCAGAATAACTGGTTTATCCCGAGGAATCCGGTTCTCGTTGGCGAAGTAGATCTTCTGGAAAAACAGGTAGGTTCCCAAACGGGCTAATGGACGCACCAGGTAATAAAACATCTGTGATCAGGTTTTGGGCAAAGTTAAAGAACAGCTATGAAATAGTTTTGATTTTTGAAAATGAGGAAACTTTTCCAACTTGCAGGCTCAAAGTCAAGCGCGGTGGAGTTAATGCATAATTTTTCGGAACCAAAATACCTCATCGTAGTAGGTGGACCTACTGGCAGCGGCAAAACGGCTATGGCCATTCGTTTGGCTCAATATTTTTATACGGAAATACTTTCCGCAGACAGCAGGCAGTTTTTTCAGGAAATGTCCATTGGCACAGCCAAAGCCGGTCTGGAAGAATTACAGGCAGTGCCCCACCATTTTATCAATAGCCTTTCGGTTGAACAGGCCTACAGCGTTGGGGACTTTGAACGGGACGCCCTGAACTTGTTGGCTCGTTTGTATCAGCAACATCAGGTCGTCATTCTCGCAGGTGGCTCAAGTTTGTACATCAAAGCCTTATGTGAAGGCCTGGACGAGTTTCCGGAAGTCCCCGACTCCGTTCGTAACGAGGTGGAACAATTGTACAAAAAGGAAGGGATTGCTGCTTTGCAACAAGAATTAGAGCAGGTAGATCCAATTTATTTTGAACAAGTAGACCGAGCCAACCCCCAACGTTTGATTCGAGCCATATCGGTTTATCGGGCATCTGGTCTTCCATTTTCCAGCTTCCGCACCCAACAGGTAGAGCCTCGTTTTTTCAGCCCCATTTACCTATGGATGGAACTGCCTCGCGAGGATTTGTACCAACGCATCAATCAGCGGGTTGATCAAATGTTCAGCGCGGGCTTGGAAGCAGAGGCACTAAGTTTGTATCCTCTACGCCATTTGAATGCGTTGCAAACTGTAGGCTATCAAGAGTTGTTTGATTATTTTGCAGGCGACATAAGCCGTGAGGAAGCCATAGAACTCATCAAACGCAACAGCCGCCGCTACGCCAAACGCCAGGGCACCTGGATGCGTCGCGATGGATTCTGGAAAACTTTTTCACCTGATCAATTTGATACAATCATTCATTATTTGGAATACGAAGAACGGATTGTGGCAGATAGCTGATAGCTCACAGCTGACGGTTATTTTCGC
>JAAFHQ010000214.1 GCA_013298445.1 Chitinophagales bacterium
GGCGGAGTATGGGGAGCTGAAGGGGTGGTTGGAGAGGAATAGTTAGAGATGAGTGAGATTTTGAGAAGAGTAAAAAGGCGATGTTCCACGTGGAACATCGCCTTTTTTGTGGGTGGCGCAGAAGTCTAGCGCTTCCTCCCACGCCTTTTCCCGGCTCCCACGAATAAATTCGTGGGGTGAGCGGTGTGGTGGCCTCCCACGGATAAATCCGTGGGTTGGCGGGGAAGCCAAAGATATGTACAAAAACCTCAAAAAAGCAATAGTTTTAATCTTCAAGGTCGTCGGGCTCTAGGCCGTGGAGTTTGAGTAGTCTGTTGTACTCTTCTTTGAATTTGATTTTTTCGTGGTGTTTTTCTTGGTTAAGGATGTAGGTTCGAACTTTGTCGACAAGAGATTGGCTAACAGAAAAAGCTCCATAGCCTACCGACCATTTGAATTCACGATCAAACCATCCTTCTTTATTGATGGTATTTGAACTCCCACCCTTACATTGATGGAGCAAAGTAGCAATGCTTTTAGATGCATCCAACTGCAAAAGTATATGCACATGATCGGGCATTCCATTGATCACATCTATTGTGCATTTCTTTTTCCGTAGTTCTTTTCGCAGCAATTCGTACATCTTGGGTTTTACATCGGGCGAGATAAATTGTCTCCGATACTTGGTGCAAAAGACGATATGCACCCACATCCTAACTTTAGAATGAGCCATAAAACAACAGCAATTTAGGTTAAAGAAACTAAACCAGCTCGAAAGGATGTGTAAATAAATAGTTCAACAGGAAGGCATATCAGAATAAACGTCCCCTAAATATACACCCTTCCCCTCAAAAACGCAACCCCGCCAACCCATGGATTTATCCGTGGGAGGCAACCCCACCGCCCCACCCCACGAATTTATTCGTGGGAAAAAACCGAGGCCATCAAAAATGTTCCACGTGGAACATCCCTGCTCCCCCTTTTTTAAATCCCCATCTTTTGTATCTTTAAGCATCCACAATCATTATTTACTCTTTCAAAATCATACACTCGATGAAACCAAATACCACCAAAATCACACTCCTACTTTTGGCTTTGGCATGGTGTATTTCCCCAAGCTGGGGACAACAAACACCCGACAAGAAGGATAAATTCAAGCAGCTCCACGAAGAGCTACCCACTCCTACCCTCTACCGCAACGGTGCGGGTGGCCCCGGCCAACGCTATTATCAACAGCAGGCCGACTATGTAATGAACATCAAACTCGACGATGAGAAGCAACGCATCTACGGAGAAGAGACCATCACCTATACCAACAACTCTCCGGATGTACTGGAGTATCTTTGGTTGCAGCTGGACCAGAACTTATTCGACGAAGAATCCGACACCTACTCTACCCGTCAAAGCACCATGACTGAGCGTATGACTTTGCGCCAATTGGACGGTTTCACTCCTACTTTTGACGGAGGTTTCAAGCTTGATTTCGTAAAAGACGCCACAGGAAAAGACCTCAAACATACCGTGGTCAAAACCATGATGCGCATTGATCCCAGCTCTCCTATCCTACCTGGAGGAAAATACACCTTCAAAATCAAGTGGTGGTTCAATGTAGTTGATCGTTTAAAATTGGGTGGTCGTTCTGGTTATGAATACTTCGCTGAAGACAAAAACTACCTCTATACCATTGCACAGTTCTTCCCCCGCATGTGTGTATACGACGACATTGAGGGTTGGCAAAACAAGCAATTCCTGGGTGGCGGTGAATTTACTCTGGTATTTGGCAATTACGATGTGAGCCTGACCGTACCCGATGACCATATCGTTGCAGCTACTGGTACGCTTCAAAATGCCAAAGATGTTTTGAGCAAAGACCAAATGGCACGCTTTGAAAAAGCCAAAACCGAGTATACCAATCCAGTCGTCATCGTGACCGAAGCGGAAGCCCGCGAGAATGAGAAAGAAAAAGGCAAGGGTGAAAAAACCTGGCGTTTCAAAGCCGACAATGTACGCGACTTTGCTTTTGCTACTTCCCGCAAATTCATCTGGGACGCTATGTCGGTGAAGCAAGCCAACGGCAGCAGTGTTCTGGCGATGTCCGCTTACCCCAAAGAAGGCAACCCACTTTGGGGACAATATTCCACCAAGGCTGTAGCCCACACCCTCAAGTGGTATTCCAACTATACTTTTGATTATCCTTACCCCGCAGCCTGGTCGATCCACACCGACCAGATTGGGATGGAATATCCGATGATTTGCTTCAATGGTGGTCGCCCCGATAAAGACGGAACCTACTCCGAAAGAACCAAATACGGTATGATCAGTGTAATCATCCACGAGGTAGGCCACAACTACTTCCCGATGATCGTTAACTCGGATGAGCGCCAGTGGACCTGGATGGACGAAGGACTCAACTCTTTCCTTCAGTTCCTGGCCGAGCAACAATGGGAGCGAGACTACCCTTCTCGCCGTGGGCCAGCCAATAGCATTGTGCCTTACATGAAGATGGACAAAAAAATGTTGGAGCCCATCATGACCAACTCCGAACAAGTTTCCCAACTCGGCAACAACGCCTACGGCAAACCCGCCGCTGCGCTGAACATCCTGCGCGAAACTGTACTGGGCCGCGAACTCTTCGACTACGCCTTCAAGATGTACTCCAACCGTTGGAAGTTCAAACACCCCGCTCCTTCCGATTTCTTCCGCACCATGGAAGACGCGAGTGGCATCGACCTCGACTGGTTTTGGAGTGGCTGGTTTTATACTTGCGACAATGTGGACATTGCCCTAGAGGATGTAAAATGGTACCGTCCCGATAGCAAGAATCCCGAGGTGGAAAAAACGCTGGCGCGCAAAGAGCAAGAGAAACAACCACGCAACATCAGCAGCATCCGCAACGAAAAGGAAATCACCAAAACCCAGGAAGACATCGATCCAAGTTTGAAGGATTTTTACTCTTCTTACGACCCACTCCAGGTGACTATTCTGGACAAGGAAGATTACCAGAAATACTTCAACAGTCTGAGCGATGAGGAGAAAAAAATCCTCAGCGCCAATAAAAACTATTACGAGATCAAATTCAAAAACAAGGGCGGTTTGGTAATGCCACTCATTCTGCGTTTTGATTTTGCCGACGGTACCTTTAAAGAGTTCCGTATCCCGGTGGAAATCTGGCGCCTCAACAACGAAGAAGTCACCAAGGTATTCACCACCGAAAAAGAGGCAGTACAAATCACCCTTGACCCTTACCTCGAAACTTCCGATGTGGACATGGAAAACAACTACTTCCCAGCTAAACCACAAATGAGTCGTTTTGAGTTGTTCAAAGGAGCTGGCGGTCGTTTGCCATTTATGGAAGCAGGAGAAAATCCAATGCAGAAAGCGAAGAAGATCCAGGGGAAAACTAGTGGATCGAATTAAATAAATTAAAGTAAGAGAGTATAGGGCTATTCCTGTACTCTCTTTTTTGCATTACACAAAAAACAATATATGCACTTATTGGTTTACGTATACTCCTCCACTACATTTTATCTACCTTTGTCTAAAGTTTGAACACTCTACTGCGTGTTGTGTTCTACCTCCCATCAACCCTTCAACAATGCAAAACCACTACCGCAATCCACTCCTACGCATGGCACCAGGCTATGCTTTTTCGGGCGACATCCACTGGCAGAGTCCTTCCAATATTGCCATTGTCAAATATTGGGGCAAACACGGACAACAACTCCCCCGCAATGCCTCGATCAGTTTTACCTTACAGGCTGCCTATACCGAAACCGAACTGAGCTACAGCCCACGCCCCCAGGAAGGCAGTGACATTGCTTTGGATTTTTATTTTGAAGGCCAGACCCAGCCAGCCTTTGCCCAAAAGATCAACAAGTTTTTGAGTGAATTGGCGACTAGTGAAATCATGCCTTTTTTAAGCCAGTTTCAACTGAGCATTCATTCATCCAATTCCTTTCCCCACTCTGCAGGTATTGCCTCCTCGGCGTCCAGCATGAGTGCACTGGCACTATGCCTGTGCACGATGGAGCAGGAATTGTTCGGCACATTAACTAGTCCTGCTGAATTTTTCCGCAAAGCCTCTTACCTCGCTCGATTGGGTTCGGGCAGCGCTTGCCGCTCTTTATATCCGGTGATGGGAGAGTGGGGAGCTTTGGAAAAATTCGCGGGCAGCACTGACCTCTGGGCCAGCCCTTGTGCAGATTGGGTGCACCCGGTTTTCCACACTTATCACGATGACATCCTGATTGTGAGCAAAGGGGAAAAAAGTGTATCCAGTCGCGCCGGCCACCAGCTGATGGAAGGCAACCCATACGCCGCCGCCCGTTACCAACAGGCCAATGACAATATGGCCAAATTGGTCGATGTACTCAAAGCCGGAGACGTACATGCCTTCGGAGAAATCGCCGAACTCGAAGCACTCACGCTCCATGCCCTGATGATGAGTTCACAACCGCCCTACCTGTTGATGAAACCTAACTCTCTGGCGATGATTGAAAAAATCCGGGAGTACCGCAACGAAACCAAGCAGCCCCTCTACTTCACCCTTGATGCCGGGCCCAACTTACATTTGTTGTATCCTGCTGAAATTGCCGAGCAGGTTGCTCCGTTTATACAGTCGGAACTATTGCCACTTTGTGAAGAAGGGAAAATGATTCGGGATCGGGTGGGAACTGGCCCGGTAAAGTTTAGCGTGTAGAGACGCACGGCTGTGCGTCTTCCCCGGGGTTGTTCACAATTTTGTAGAGACGCACAGCGTGCGTCTTTGCTGGCATTCTCAAATTGAGACGCACGGCCGTGCGTCTCTACACGTTGGATTTCGTTTTTCCTCGCTAATTGATTGCGAATGACTTTTGCCTGAATTTGTGCAAAAAGCGATAAAGTATTTATCTTTGCCCATTGAATTCAGTAAAGAGTTCGAACCAAATTAAAAACAAACTTGTAATGGCGGATCTTTTTCAGAAAATACTAGACAACCGCGGTCCACTGGGACAATATGCATCCATTGCACACGGATACTACGCCTTCCCCAAACTTTCGGGTGAAATCGGCAGCCGCATGATTTTCCAGGGTAAGGAGCGCATTGTTTGGAGCTTGAACAATTATCTGGGCTTGGCCAACCATCCGGAAGTTCGGAAGGCAGACGCCGAAGCCGCGGCGGAGTGGGGAATGGCGTACCCAATGGGAGCACGCATCATGTCGGGTGAAACGCCTTACCACGAACAATTGGAGCAAGAGCTGGCCACCTTCGTTGGAAAGGAGCGCGGCTTGCTGATCAACTTCGGCTACCAGGCCGTGGTCTCTATCATTGATTCTGTACTCAGCCGCCACGATGCGGTCGTATACGACAAAGACAGCCACGGCTGTATTTACGATGGGGTTCGTTTGCACATCGGCAAACGTTTTCCTTTTGAACACAACGACTTCGAAAGTTTCAAGAAGCAACTCGAACGCGCACAGGAGCACGTGAAAGAAACTGGCGGGGGTATCCTCGTAATTTCTGAAGGTGTATTTGGCATGCGTGGCAATCAGGGGATCCTGAAGGAAATTGCTTCCATGAAAAAAGAATACGGTTTCCGTTTCTTCGTGGACGACGCTCACGGTTTTGGGATGCTGGGTAAAACTGGTGCTGGTGCCGTAGAAGCGCAAGGTGTCACCGACGACGTTGACCTCTACTTCAGCACCTTCGCCAAATCGATGGCTTCCATCGGTGGTTTTGTGGCTGGCGATAAAGACATCATTGACTACCTGCGCTACAACATGCGTTCGCAGATTTTTGCCAAGTCATTGCCCATGCCGCTGGTAATCGGTGCATTGAAACGTTTGGAACTGCTGCGTACCCGTCCAGAACTGCGTGAACAACTCTGGCACATCGTAAATCGCCTGCAAGGTGGTCTGCGCGCCATGGGTCACGACCTGGGTACCACCAACAGCTGCGTTACCCCCGTGTACCTCAAGTGCTCTGTGGATGAAACAGGTAACTTGGTGAAAGACCTGCGCGAAAACCACGGCATCTTCTGCTCAGTGGTGATGTTCCCGATGATTCCCAAAGGGATGATTCTGCTGCGTTTGATTCCTACGGCTGCGCATACCGATGAAGATGTAGATCTGACGCTGGCGGCTTTCAAGGACATCAAGGAAAAATTGGAAGCAGGTGCTTATGTACAGAAATTGGAGGCGATTGCGGATATGCGGTAATGGCTTCTTGAATGATATGATCAATAACCCCTGAAGCAATTTCGCTTGTTTCAGGGGTTTTGTTTTAGGTGAATATTGAAAATTATTATTGCCTATTAACCTGATAAAAAAGATAGCCAATGGGTGCCTTATCCAATATTCTAGCATTTGACTACAAAAAATTTAGCAAGGAAATTATACCTGCCTTTGTTGAAGGGGAAACTAGTGAACTCGTAAAAAGTGAAATTCAAATTCGAAATATAGCCATGTTGGAGCTTGGGGAAACATCTCTAGTTAACTATGAGAATCTTTCCTCCGTGATGCGACTTTTTAATAAAGATTTGACACAATGTCTTTATGGCAAGTATTTTGCAGCGGATGCTGCAAACATCTATCAAACCACCATGACAAACAGGTACCCCAATAAAGGCTGTTGGGCATACGAAGATTTGGCATTTTTGTTTGAATCCCTTGTCATCCGACATTGTGTAAAATACTTTTTAAGCGTCGGAAAAGTTTATCGTTTGGAGAATATCATCGAATCCATTGATCCAAGAGCTCAAACATTGATAGACAAATGGGATCAAGGTAGCAACATTTGGAGTCATGGTTCAGGTGGTTTTGCCGAAGGAATTGCCGGATGGATTGATGAGCAGGAAGTAAAAGAATTGTATAGTTTATTCACTTATATTAAGGAAACACGCGATTTCCTTCCACCAAACGAAGCTGCATTAAATTCGATAAAAGGACTTTTGGAAATTTGCGTGAATGAAAACTTAGGGTTACTATATGGAAATGACCTACAGTTGAATTTAACCCCACCATTTCAATACTGGTTGATTCTAAAATTGGATAGATTAGAAAATGAAAACTGGAACGGCTACCCAACATTTAGAACTGAAATTGTCAGAGATTATCGGTAACACTAACAATTAATATGAATCAATAATAATTGTTGATGTACCGTCAATTTCCCATGATTATTCCAAGGACAAGTTGATTAACAACTCTAAAATCCTTAATTTTACCTACCAACAAAAAGCAAAACCCACAAGCCTCCACCATGCAAACCGTTTTAAATCTCAACATAGACGAAATCGACGCCCAATTCATCGACATGCTCAAGCGTGACTTTGCCCATGCTGAGGTGGAAATCCGTTTGCAAGAGCAACCCGATCAAGCCAACTCTTTTACCGAAAGTGATTTTTGGAAGACTATTGATTTATTGGATTGGAAGGAGGAAGATGAGGATGAAAAGATAGTGGAACCACTAATTGCTTTGCTAGCCGCTAGTCCTATTGCACATATCTATCGCTTTGCGGATATGCTGTCCGAAAAACTCTGGCATTTAGACACCTATGCTCACGCAAAAGTTTTTTTGGATGATCCCGAAGAAGAAGGGTATTTATCGGTAGATGACTTTTTGTACACCCGTTGTGCAGTAGTCGCCAATGGTCGTGCTTATTATGAAAACGTTCTCAAACAGCCACACTTGATGCCACCTGATTTGACTTTTGAGCCCTTGCTCTATGTTGCTTTAAAAGCTTACAAAAGAAAAACAGGTAAAAACTTCACTCCAGAACACGCATTCAACTACGAAACGTACAGCAACAAAAACGGCTGGCCAAAACAAGAAGATTAACCCCTTCCCCATGTCAGAACACGGCAACTCCAATAAAAACAATAAACCTCATCATTTGTACGAGATAAGAGACTCCGTCGACGATGATGTGTTCAAGTATGGAATCAGCCATGATCCAATTGATGAGGATGGCTACTCTAATCGGATGAGGATACAGATTGATTTTTTGAATTTAGGCGTGAAGTGGCTTCGCTTTTTCGGTAGAATTCTACTCCTCGATCTTCCAGGAAAGAAAGAAGCAAAACGTATTGAAAGGCAACACATCCGCAAGTACAAAGAAGAAAATGGCCATAGACCGAGAGGAAATAAAGATGGATAAACAGTTCTCTTTTAATTGTCCTTAATGTTTTGAATTGCTAACCAATGACTCCATTCCTCTACTTCCTAACTGCACTCACGCCACTCTCCCCTTCGGCCATTCGTGATATAAAAAACATTGCACAAAAAGCCAGTTTCTCCAAAAAGCAGATCTTAATCCCCAATCTGGCTACCTGTGAGCACTTATACTTTATTGAAAAAGGATTAGCCCGTGCCTACTTTTACCACGAGGGCAAAGAAATCACAGATTGGTTCGGCTTGGAAAACATGATCATTGGTCCTATCGTTCGGCGGTTTCCCATTAAAGACACCCAGCACAGGGTAGAACTACTGGAAGACACTGAAGTCGTTTCCGTTTCCTTTGCTGAACTTGAACAACTGTACCAAAAACACCATGATGTGGAACGTTTGGGCCGAATCATTGCCATTCAGGCCTTGCTCCTGATGCAAAAAAAAATGGATAGCATCCAGTTGCTTTCAGCAAAGCAGCGTTACGAGCAGTTTCTCGAAGATTATCCTTCACTCTACCAAAGGGCTTCTTTAACCCATATTGCCTCTTTTTTG
>JAAFHQ010000210.1 GCA_013298445.1 Chitinophagales bacterium
GGAGGAATTTTTCGTACACGTCACGGGTTTGGTTGACAAAGTTCGTGAGGGTGACGCTGTCACTTTTAAAGTCGAAAATGGCAGAAAAGGAATGAATGCAGTAGAGGTTAAACTTGCCTAATCGCGAGTTCTAATCTTTGATTGATAAGAATCCTTACCCCCGGCAATCCTCCAATTTTTGCCGGGGGTTTTTATTTTTAGTCGCCCCTAATGGACGAGCAATACGTCGCCTTTGCCTTTAAATTTTTGGCCGTCCAATCCCAGGATTTCAATACGCCAAACAAAAATTCCTGTATTCATCAATCTACCTTTGTGCATTCCGTTCCAGCCGTGGCCTTCTCTGCGTGGGTCAAAATTTTCGAGGCTGTACATCAATTCTCCCCACCGATCATAAACCTGGAAAATCAGGACGTTATCAATGTCTGGTCCCACTTCGACATCAAAAGTATCATTGAGCCCATCTCCATTTGGTGAAAATGCATTTGGCACAAAAAAGCCCGCTTTAGGATCAACCGTGACAATGGTTTTAGCCACAGCAGCACAACCATTGGTATCTACAATATTGGCCATGAACTCGGTTGTACTAAAAAGTTGAATGGAAAAATTCCGACAGGTGTCACAAGGCAGTGTGGTGGTAGTGGAATTTGTACTCCAGCGGAAATTTTGTACCGTATTGAGGCTCAAATTGGTCACCGATTGCAATTGTACAGTTTGGCCTCGTTTGATGGATTGTTCAGGTGTCACTTGTAAATCAGCGGCTACCCCAGGATTGATGATCACAGATTGATTCCAGGTACAACCGCGGATGTCCTGCACCGCCAGGGTATACAAACCATCTTTCAGGTTATTGAAAGAGGCATTGGTGCCAAAAATGCCTTGTTTGCCCAAGCGGTAAAGGAAAGGTCCTTCACCACCCCGAACAGCCACAATTTCCAGTGCGCCATTGTTCAAGCCGGCGCAGGTAACGTGTTTGACATCCAGGCTCAAACTATCCGGTGAATTGCCAAAAACCTTTACAACTACGGTGTCCGTGCTGCGGCATCCGTTCAATTTATTTTCAACCTCCAGGATATAGGTGCCTTTTTCATCCACTGTTGGCTGGGCTTCTTTGCGGTTGAAAAAGGCATTTTCAATCTGGTACCAGCGGAAACTGGCATTGTTTTGGTTGCTGTTCCCTATCTCAACGCTTTGGTTGGTACAATCCAGTTCCTGGTCAGGGCCAGCATCAGCAAGTGGGGCCAAGGTATCTTTGACGATTTGTACAGAGTCCAATGCAGAACAACCATTCCCTTCATTCTGTACTCGCAACCGGTAAATGCCAATTTGCCCCAGGGTCAATTTAGGGTTGGTGGTCAGATTGACACTTTGACCCGCATTTGAGCGTTGCCAGGCATAAGTCCAGGTTTCTCCTGGTCGAGCCTGGGTTATGCTCAGGGTAACCGAATCGCGAATACAAGTCAAAGGTTCTACTCCATAAATATCCGCTACAGGAGCCAAGGTATCCGGTACAGCAAGGTAACTGGCGTCGCCGATACACCCGGTGCGGGTGTCGATCAGTTGTAGCGAATATTTCCCGCCTCGATTGATCAATAATTGAATATTTTGGGCATCAGGAATGTCCTGACCAAAGGCGTCCTGCCATTGATATTGATAACGATTGCCCACTAAGGTTGAATTTCCGACTAAACTCATAGTATCCTGACGGCAAGACAATCCTCCAACCGGAGAGATGCTCAATGTAGGCCGATAGGCCAGATCCACTAATTGCATAGAATCCAGCTTACTTATACAACCGTATTGTGGATCGGTTACGATTAAAGAATACCAGCCAGCCTGGGCTACTTTAGGGTTGCGTTGGTTGCGGTTGGTTAGGGTGATGCCCGGGCCTGTCCATTTGTATCGCCCTTCGCTGGTATTAATATCACCCAGATGAATATCCCGCCAAATGCAGTTGAGTACGGTATCTGGTCCGGCATTGGCAATGGGTAAAGCAATGCTTTGGATAGAAATGGAATCTGATTTTCGGCAACCATTTACATTCCCTACTTCAAGGTAATAGGTTCCTGCTGTATCGATTATTCGGGTAGTGCCCTGAAAACCGTCACGCCAACGATATTGCTCAAAGCCTGGAGTTACAGAAATAGTCGTTTCATCACCTGCACAAAAATAGGGTTTGCCGGAGAAATTAAATTGAGGTACTGGTGCCTGAGCCAAGAGAAAGGTATCCTGGTTAAAACAGCCATTGTCCCCTTGTACCCTTACCTGAATGGTTCCTGGCGCACGAACAGTATAAGCTGCGCTGGTATCTGATTTGTTCCATTGGTAAGCTTTAAAGGTGGTAGTAGTGCGCAAATTAACCGTATCGCCAGGGCAAATGGTGCGGGGACCAACAATTTCGACGGGTGGGGCCAGCTTGGGAAATACACTTATCAAGGCATTCCCCACACAATTGAGGTGATCCACTACAGTTACCCCATATAGACCAGGTTCTCTGATGATGATGCTATTGTCGGTTTCCCCATTGGTCCAGCTGTAAGTTGTAAAACCAGTTTCCACCTCCAATACCAAAGTATCTTTTTCACACAAAAAACGGTCCCCTTCAATAATGGGAAATGGCAGTCTACTTTGTACCACTTGCACTGTAGCACTACCAGGACATCCGTTAGCACCCATTACCTGCACAGAATAGGGTCCTGGTGCTCCCACCATGATGGAACGAGCTGTATCGTTGTTGCTATTGGTCCATAAATAATCTGGATAACCCGGGCTTGCTGTAAGTATAGTGGTTTCATTGCGGCAAATGACCAAATCCCCGGTGATGCTGATGGGTGGTGAAGGTTTGCCTACGATGCTTTTTTGTGCCGAGGCCCGGCAGCCATTTAAATCGGTGGTGATCAAATTGAAGTTACCGCCTGTCCGGATCTGGATGGCACCACTCGTTTCACCAGTTGACCAAAGATAGGTTCTAAAGCTGCCATTGAGCGCGAAAAGCAAAGTCGATTGTCCTTCACAAATCTCTTTAGGACCTGAAATATCTGGCGTATCGACACTAACTGCTTTTACTGGATAAAAAGTAGATGTAGAACAGCCATTGCTGTCAACCACCATAATCTCATAACGCCCCCCTATACCAACACTAATTACTTGTGAAGTTGCGCCAGTAGACCAAACATAACTGTTAAAGCCGGGACCAGGGTCCAATACTACACTAGAACCTTGACAAAGGATTTTTTCCATGCCCATGCCTCGCGGGAGTTTTGGTTTGACCAGGGGCAAATCGATGGAATCCCGGTTGATGCAGCCATTCGCCGAGGTAACTTCCAAAATATACAAGTCCGGATTGCCCACCGAGATGCTGGAGGTATTCCGCCCATTGGACCATTCGTACACGCTATAGCCTGGAGTCGCATCCAAGTTGGCTCGGGTACCGTCGCAAATGACCTTGTCTCCAGTAATTTGCGGCTTAGGATTGCTTAAAGATTGAATGGTGATGGATGTGTCCCCCACACAGTTATTAAAGTCTGTAACAGTAAGGGTGTAAAGCCCGCCTCTGGTAATGTTGATATCGCTTAGGGTATCTCCCGTCGACCAGCGATAAATTTGATACCCGCGAGCGGTGCTCAATTCTGCGGTGTCTCCTTCACACAATTGGGTAATGCCCTGGATTGAAGGGATAGGATTTGCAACAAGCATCACGTTGACGGAATCCTTTCCTGAGCATCCATTTTGATCAGTAACCCTCACTGTCAGTGGACCAGGTCTGTTGATTTGTGTACTGGCAGTTGTACGGCCTGTAGACCATGCGTAAATGGTATAATTGGCCGAAAGGCGGACTGTGCTGGTTTCGCCAGGGCAAAGCACCAGATCACCCTCTATATCCGGTGTTGGGCTCGAATTGACCTGTAAAGGCAAAGAATCAATTCCCATACATCCATTCGCTGCAGTTACGGTTACGATATAATTGGATGGGGTATTGACCGAAATACTTGAGGTTGTTGCTCCCGTAGACCATTCATAGGCTCGATAATTCCCCGGAGTAAGTACCGCGCGATCACCACTACAAATGGTAGTTGGTCCCGAAATAACCGGACGTGGATAGGGAATGGTATCAATAGTCGCAGAGGCAACACCCTGGCAACCAAAGGCGTCGGTAACAGACACCCGATAAGTTGAAGGTGTTTTAATGGTAATACTTGTACTGGTGGCGCCGGTTGACCAAAGATAAGCCTGGAACCCAGGATCAGCAATCAAGGTTGCGCTTTCATTCCCGCAGAAAGTCTTGTCCCCACCTACCTGGATGGCAGGATTGGACCTTTCAATTACACTGAGGCTGCTTGATGCGGTACATCCAAATTCATTGGTTACCGTCAAGCTCACCGGTCCAGGGGTATTAATCTCCACATCCTGGGTTGTGGCATTATTTACTGACCAACGATAAGTAAAACGACCATTTGGTGCAGTTAAAATCGTGCTTTTTCCTTGACAGAAAAAGGTAACACCTCTGATGTCGGCAGGTGGGTTACTTTTTACATCCACCGTAATTGATCCAGGAATGCTACAACCTTCTTTATCGGTTACAGTTACGGAATATTTCCCAGCTGCGTTGACTAGGATGGAATTGCTGGTACTTGTATTTGACCAACGATAGGTATCAAAAGTGTCAACAACCATCAAGCGGGTGCTTTCTCCTACACAAAGAATGGTATCACCAGTAATCAATGGATTGGGTGCTTTTTTTTCTAGCACCCGAATGTCGTCTGTTCCTTTACAGCCATCACTGGTGGTTACCGTTACACTATAGAAACCAGCCCCTACTGAAGGCAATGAGGCATTGCGGCTATTGTCTTGCCATAGATAAGCCGCAAATCCTGTGGGAGCTTGAACCGTGGTAAATGAGCCGGGGCACAAGACCGTATCCGCCGTTAATTTGACTTGTGGCGCCGGGGTAACGATGATGACCACCGAGTCGGAATGGACACAGTTCCCCTCCTCAACAGTAAATTCGTAGACCAATCGCCCTGAAAAATTGAGGGGAATGTCAACTATGGCATTGGTGCGGCCATTGGGCTTGATAAAGGCAGCTCCAGCTCCTTTAGCTCGCCAAATGTAGGTTTCTCCGTTATTTGTAAATGACGCAGAGCCTGTCAAATTGAGGCTACTGCCTGCACAAACGGTAGTATCCCTACTTGTGGTAAGTTCAACCAGATCGCAATTTGGGTTGGCAATACAGTTTAGGAAGGGAGCAGCAGGGCCATCCCAGTCAAAGACAAAATCCTGGACTTTGGTGGAATCAAACACAGGTAGGCAAACCCCTACAAAAAAATCGACCAATAAAAAATAGCCCTGTCCTGGCTGTACTATCATTGGTTTTAAAAAGCCATCACCAACCAGGCCTTCAGTCGTGTCCTGTGCAGAAGGGCGCATACCTGTTTCCAGGGAATCAATTGCACTGGTGGGTGGCTGAAAAAATGAACATCGAATGGGATTTCCTAGACTATCGCAATGCAATTGTCCGGGATAAATGGCGAAGTCAAAGTCCTGGATACAATTGGCCTCAATTTTATCAACAATTTTAAACCAAACCAGGCTATTCGGAGGCATGTCCTTTCGGAATTCAAAATAAAACCAACTACTGATGTTCTCTCCCCTTTGTAAACAGCCCTGGCTGTTTTTGAGGTTGGCAAAATCATCAATACCACGGCCCAATGGCAAAAATGAAAAGGTGCTATCGCTACAAATCACTTTTGCGGTTCGACAATCGGTATTTGGCTTTTGCGCCTGAACATAAAACGAAAATAAGATGGGTAGGACCCAAATCGAGTTTTTGAGATAACGAATTCCCATGATTGTTTTTTTAGTTGCCCCTCAACTCCAAAGACAACGGTCTCTGAAGTGCCAGTGTTCCAATAAACGACACCCGGGATAGGTGCAATTTACCAATCATATGTTCACAGGAATGCTAAGGCTGGAATGCAGACCTGAATGGATAGAATAGATGTCATTTTTTTTAAAGTAACGCAAAAAACGGCCAGACAGGTACGTGAGGGGACCGTACACAAACAAAAATAAAGTATATTTTTTAAACGGGAAGGGATTTTTAAAAAACTTGTCGTGTAGGGAGCAACAGAAAAGGGCTCGCATCTGCGAACCCCCTTATTTTGCTGGGGAGCGGTTTTGAAAAAAAGTAACAAAAAAGAGTCCAGTCAAATTGTTACTTTATTTTGAAAACGTTCCCAGAGTTTCCGCCGTTGTAATGTTTTCATTTTTATAGTCTCTTTCAATCAGCCCGTCCCGCATGCGCACGATCCGGTGGGCATGATCGGCAATATCGGGTTCGTGGGTAACCAAAATGATCGTATTACCTGCTTTGTGGATTTGTTCGAACAACACCATGATTTCATAAGAAGTGGCGGAGTCGAGGTTACCAGTAGGTTCGTCAGCCAGAATGATCGAAGGGTCATTGACCAGCGCCCGGGCAATCGCCACCCGTTGGCGTTGACCACCCGAAAGTTCATTGGGGTTGTGGTCCATCCGGTCGCCAAGTCCTACTGCTTCCAGCATGGCTTTTGCCTTTTCCAGGCGGGTATGTTTGCTGATGCCTGCATATACCAAAGGTAGTGCAACATTTTCCAAGGCTGAAAGTCGGGGTAACAAGTTGAAGGTTTGAAAAACGAAGCCAATTTCTTTGTTGCGCACCTCCGCCAGTTCAGCATCAGTCATGGAACTCACGTTAATGTTATTGAGAAAGTAGGCCCCACCTGAAGGGGTATCCAAACAGCCCAACACGTTCATCAAAGTTGACTTTCCAGAACCAGAAGGTCCCATCAGTGCGACATATTCATTTTTAAAAATGTTCAGACTCACCGACTGAAGGGCATTCACCTGGGTATCACCCATGATGTAGGTCTTCTTGAGCTCGCGAAAAGAAATGATCGGTTCCATGTACAAAGATTTGTGTTGTCTGTGCAAAACGCAGATTAAAGATCAATGACCTTTGGCACCATAAAGAAAGTCCCGTCTTGTTGGGGCGCGTTGGATAAGGCTTTTTCCCGGTCTACCTGGTTTTGTACCTGATCTTCGCGCCAGACGTTGACATCTTCGTTTAGGTATACCAAAGGTTCTACATCATTGGTATCTAATTCCTGAAGCTTTTCCACCATAGTCAAAATATTACTAAGGTCCTTTTGCAAGGATTGGCGTTCGGCATCAGAAAGTTCTAAACGGGCCAAATGTTCCAGTCTCGAAATTAAAGTTCCAGTGATCGTCATGATAAATTCTTAGATAAGTAGGCGATTTTGTTCGACAGCGGCAAAAATACACTTAATCCTTGCATTAATTTTCTAAACTTCTCCAAGGATTATTCGTGCTGCTCAACAAAAAACGTATTTTAGCCGCGTCACAAAGCATAGTTAGTTTAGAACAAAATATGAATCAGCAAGACCAAGTCTCCAAAATCAAGCACGTGGCCATTGCCGGAAATATTGGCGCCGGAAAAACGACCCTTTGCACCCAATTGGGCAAAAGTTTCAATTGGGACATCCACTACGAATCTGCCGACGACAACCCATACCTCGTTGATTTTTACAACGACATGAACCGGTGGTCATTCAATCTACAGATTTACTTTTTAAACAGCAGATACCAACAGATTTTATCCATCCTGAGTGGAGAAAAGACGGTCATTCAGGATCGTACCATCTACGAAGATGCCTACATTTTTGCCCGCAACCTTTACGACATGGGTTTGATGACCGGGCGGGACTACCACAACTATCTGGATTTGTTCGAAACCATGTCCTCTCAAATACAGCCCCCAGATCTCCTCATCTACCTGCGTGCCAGCATTCCTACGCTCGTGGATCACATCCAGATGCGGGGCCGGGATTATGAGGGCAGCATCAGTTTGGACTACCTCCGCCGCCTCAACGAAAAATACGAAACCTGGATTGAAACCTATAACCACGGCCGATTACTCATCATCAATGCCGATGACATTGATTTTGCCCGCAGCCAGGACGACCTGTCCAAGGTAGTCAATATGGTGCAAGGTGAGTTGCATGGGTTATTTTAATATCCAATGAAGTATTCACTTATCATCCTGTTTTTAGTCTTTGTTTTGAGTAATGGAATCGCTCAAAAAGCAGCATTTGTGCTTGGGCATGTGGATACGCTCTATTCCAAAATCCTTCAGGAGAAAAGGGTTTTGAACATCTTTTTACCCAATGCTTATTCGCCAGATTCTGTCCATACTTACCCAGTAATTTACCTGCTCGACGGCGCTGCCGATGAAGATTTTATCCACATCGCTGGTCTGGTTCAATTTTCCAGTTTTCCCTGGGTCGAACAGTTGCCACCCTCCATTTTAGTTGGCATTGCCAATACCGATCGCAAGCGGGATTTCACCTACACTCCGGCTGCTGGGTTCAAGTTCCCACCAGAACTGGCTACTTATCAAAGTGCCTACAAAAATGCGGGCGGATCAGCCCGTTTTATGGATTTTGTAGAAAAAGAATTGCAGCCCTATATCGATCAAGGGTATAAGACCAATGCCGAAAAAACCTTGATCGGACAGTCTTTAGCTGGGCTGGTGGCCACGGAATTTTTGCTAAAAAGGCCACAATTGTTCAACAAGTACATCATCATGAGTCCGAGTTTGTGGTGGGACAATGAATCCTTGTTGCGAATACACCCCACTCAACCCATACCCGGCACCAA
>JAAFHQ010000212.1 GCA_013298445.1 Chitinophagales bacterium
TTTTCAATTTTGACGTAACGGGCCTCGATGGGTTGTGCCAACTCAATGTATTCGTGCGGCACATCCGTTTGATTTTGGCTTTTATCGGCCAGTACTTCCCATTTTTTTCCGTCTTTGGAGTGGTAGAGGATGTATTGATGCGCCACATTGCTGCTTTTGCCCAGGTATTGCGCATCCTGATCGGCGTAGTTGATTTGAATGGCGCGGATGGTGGAAACCTCCCCCAAATCACTTTCCAGCCATTCCCCCGCCGCATCACTTGCCGCCGACCAGTAGGTTTTGATGCTTTCATCCACTGCAAAATTGGCAGAATGCCCTCCTAAGGAAGACGAAACCCGCACGGGCTTTTGGTAATTGAGCAACATCCAGCCCGTGAAACGGCTCTGGAGGTGATCGGCTTTACCCGCTGGAATGTAATGCGGATAATCCCCAAAAGCGGTATTGCAATACATCACATCGTCCTTGTCGAACCCCGCAGGCCAGATGCCGATGCGACGCTCGAAATTGTTTTTTACCGCCACCACAATGGTGGATACATGCCAGTAGTTCTGCCAATTGTCTTGAAAGGTGGCTCCGTGCCCGGCACCACGCGCAAAACCGCCCGCTTTGAAGGAAAGAGGGTCGCTTTGGTGAGTCCAGTTATCAGTGAGTGGTGTACGAGAAACCGCCACCCCATCGGCGTAGCCGCTGAATTCGGTACCCGGTGCGCCGTATTGCAGGTAATATTTGCCATTGTGTTTGGTCATGTGGGCTCCCTCCATGAAAGGGTTGAGGAAGGTATTGTCCATGTGCTCGCCAAAACGTTGCCAGCCGAAGCGCTCGGGACGGAGCACAAAGAGTTCGGTGCGGGTACCCAAGGGTTGTAGCGTTTTGCGATCGAGCTCTATGCCTTTCAAGGGGAAAGCATTGCTGGAGCCATTGTACATGTACAAGCGATTGTCGTCATCGGTGAAAAAAGCAGGGTCCCAGCCGCCAATGTCGAACTTGTGCACTGCTTCGGACCATTTGTTGTTCTTGGGATCGGTGCTCATCCAGATGGGGAAATCGCGGCCATAAGTGGAACCAAAGACCAGCATAGTATCTCCAATGATGCCGACTGCTGGGGCGCACAAATCGTCGTATACCTTGTGCTCGGGACGTAGAAAATGGCGGGGTACAAAGTTCCATTTGAGCATGTCACTACTCCACCAGTAGCCCCACTGATTGGTGGAAAAGAGGTAATAATCACCTTTGTAGTTGACGATTACCGGGTCGGCAGTAGCCCGGTGGCGGCCCCATTCAGAGAAATTGGGGATGGGGGTATAGCCGTAATCGATGTTGATGGGGTTGCAATAGGTGCGTTGGGCGGATAGGGTAGGGGCAAGGCCGAGTAATAGGAATAAGGCATAGAGGATGCGATACTGAATTTTCATTTTAATGGATTTTATGGACTGCGAAGGCTAAAATAGACTTTTGTGGAAATAATAGTAAGCACAATCCCCACTTTATTGGAAAATCCGGGGAATCTTCCGACCTTGATAAACGCTTGAACGATTATCCAAGGTGATTGAGCCCTGAAACTTTAGAACCCTAAATGAAGACATGCCTAAAAACCTGATTTCCGATCTCACCGAGCTCATCGAAGCCGGAATCATCAACACTGAAACCGCTGATGCCATTGAGGCCTTTTATGCAAACAAACGGGAGTCCCGACCCAACTGGATCCTGATTGCTTTTGGCATCCTGGGGGCCTTGCTGACTGGTTTGGGCATCATCCTGATTGTGGCACACAATTGGGACAATTTCAACCAACTCACCAAAACCATCATTGCCTTTTTGCCATTGCTGATTGGGCAACTGTTTGCCGGGTTTACCATTTTGCGCAAGCCAGGCAATGTGGTTTGGCAGGAAGCCAGTGCGGTGTTTCTGATTTTTGCCCTGGGCGCTTGTATTTCGCTGGTGAGCCAGATTTACCATTTGTTGGGGGATTTGAGTTCTTTTCTGTTTTGGTGGACCTTGTTGAGTTTGCCGCTGATGTATTTGTTGCGCTCTTCGATGGCATCTTTGTTGGTCTGGTGTGGCATTACGTATTACGGCTGCCAGGCAGGGTATTTTGAATCGGGAAAAACGGCGAGCCCCTGGTATTGGTTGTTTGTGCTGGCGGCTTTGCCTTATTATTACCAACTGAGCAAACGAGCGGCGGCCAGCAATTTTGCCAATTTTCATCATTTTCTGGTGCCGATGTCCCTGGTGGTGGTATTGGGCACGGAGTCGCACCAGCAATCCTCCTGGATGTTCTTGGCTTATTTCAGTTTGTTTGGGTTGTTGCATCTGGTTGGTACCTGGATCAAACAATGGAATCCGGTGAGTCATATTTCGGGGTATCAGCTTGCAGGAAAATTGGGGCCTTTGGGCTTATTGATGTGGTTCAGTTTTTTGTGGTCCTGGGGGGAATTGCACAACCGCTCCGAAGCGGAATCCTGGCTCAACGCGCAAGAATTTCACTTGTTTTTGTTGCTCACTGCGCTAAACATTGCCTTATTGCTTTGGCTGCATTTTCAAACCAAAACCAAAGTTTTTAACGCCTTCAATTTGTTGCCCTTTGTTTTTGCAATCCTCTTTTTTATTTCAATGCTTAATCCGCTGATTAGTGCAATCCTGACCAATTTGCTTTTGCTGGGTATGGGCATTGCCACTGTGCTGGAGGGTAGTCGTACCAACTCCATCACCACCCTCAATATTGGTTTGTTGACCATAACAGGATTGTTGATTTGTCGTTTTTTTGACCTCAAAATCGACTTTGTGGTGCGGGGAATTTTGTTCATCATCGTAGGGGTTGGCTTCTTCCTGGGCAATTATTGGCTGATCAAAAAGAAAAAAGCATGACTACTCAACTGCGTTTTGGATTGTTTGTGCTGCTGGCACTGCTCCAATTGTCTTTTCCAGGTAAACTGGTTTTTGACAGCAATAAGGTACTGTGGCTAGGCACCGAACTCAAGTTTGAAACCCGCCCGGTGGATCCTGCCGACCCTTTTCGGGGGCGCTATGTGGAGCTCAATTTTGCGGCCAACCAATTTGAAGAAAAATCAGCAACTAGATGGAAACGCAATGACCGGGTCTTCGTAATCCTGAACCAGGACGCCCAAGGTTTTGCCCACATCAAAGGACTGAGCACCACCCGACCTGCTGCGAGCGAGCTTTTTGTCAAAGCTACGATCACCTACATTTATGGCAATCAAGTCACGGTTTATTATCCCTTTAGCAAATTCTTCATGGAAGAAAGTAAGGCCCCGGAAGCAGAAAAGATTTATCGCGAGGCAGGGGAGGGGTATGCTTTAGTGAAGGTGTACCATGGTGAAGTGGTGTTGCAGGATGTGGTAGTGAAGGGGAAATCTTTGAATGAGTTGGCGGAGTAGGGGAATGAATGAGGGTTATATTTGGAATTATCTCCCTTTTTTGAGGACATAATTCCAAATATGGGGTGATATTTGGAAATATCTATGGTTTTTATTGACTTATTTCCAATTATAGCCTTAAATTTGGAATTATCTTTTCTCGTAGAGACAAAGCAGATTCCAAATGATTGGTCGGAAAAAAGAAATTGCCAGGATCAAAACCTTACTTACATCGCCTCGATCAGAGTTCCTGGCGCTCACGGGGCGTAGACGGGTAGGAAAAACCTTCCTCATTGACACCTTGCTGAAAGACCATTATTGTTTCAGCATGACGGGGATTCAAAATGGAAACACCCAAACCCAATTGGTCAATTTTGGTGTCAAGTTAGCCGAGTATGCCGGGTATGCAGCTCCCCAAGTATCCGAAAACTGGCAGCTGGCTTTTTTAGCCTTCAAAAATTACCTTAAAACGCTTGATCAAAATAAAAAGTGGGTCATTTTTATTGATGAATTGCCTTGGGTGGCTACAGCTAAATCGGGTTTTGTGCAACTATTGGCCCATTTTTGGAATGACTATCTATCCAAAGAATCTCATTTTATTCTGGTCGTTTGTGGATCGGCAACGTCCTGGATCAGTAAAAAAATCCTCAATGATCCAGGCGGTCTGCACAATCGGGTAACCGAAAACATCCATCTGTATCCATTCACCATCGCCGAAACCCGCGATTTTTTGCGAAGTATGGGGCTCCAACCCAGCAACCAGGAGGTGGCCAAAATCTACATGACTTTGGGCGGGGTACCTTTTTATTTGGAAAACCTACGTAAGGGAGAAAGTTTTCCCGCAGCGATTGAACGCATTTGTTTTTCACCCAATGGCATTTTACACAACGAGTACAATAACCTGTTCAATGCGCTATTTACCAATGCAGAATTGCATCAGGAAATCGCCGCAGCGTTGGCCAGTCAAAGCGCTGGAATGACCCATACTGAATTGCTGAAACAAATGAATAGATCGCAAGCGACGGGTAGTTATCAAAGAGCGATCGAAGAGTTGATGGTATCGGATTTTGTAGTTGAATTAAGTCCTTTTGGGAAAAAGAAACGGGGCACCGTGTATCAACTGGTGGATGAATTTTGTATTTTTTACCATCGCTTCATCAAACCAAACCGCAAATACAGCCCAGGCATTTGGCAACAACTGGCCGAAAGCCAGTCGTATAAGGTTTGGGCAGGTTATGCTTTTGAAATGTTGTGCCAAAAGCACATTGAAGCCATCAAACAAACTTTGGGAATTGCGGCGGTTTATACCCAAATTTACAGCATCCAGGTTCCAGCCACTGCCGAGGCAGCGGGTTTTCAAATCGATTTATTGATCGACCGCAAGGACGACAGCATCAACCTTTGTGAAGTTAAATTTTACAGTGGACCTTTCACCATTACCAAGGAGTATTACCAGGAGCTTTTGATCAAAAAGCAACGGTTTGTTGAGTATACCGGGACAAAAAAGCAGGTCTTTGTGACCCTTATTTCTAATCATGGGCTAGTAGCCAATGCTTATGCACGGGAGGTGGTGGATGCGGAAGTCAGTTTGGAGGAGATGATGGGTGGGTGAGTATTTTAGTCAGCAGGTGTGGGCAGCCACGTAGGGCTGCCCCAACGCTTATCCATTCCACCAATACGTCAATTTCGCTACCAAGGCCCGATTCCGAATCCGCAAATTCTCCGAATAATAATTATCCGTATAGACGATGAAGAAGTCCGAAGCCGGACTATACCGCCACTGCACCCGCAGGTTCAGGTTGACGTTTTTGTTCTGATTGTTGAACTGGATGAAATTGGTAAAGAACAACTTATTGGTCAGTGTGAGGTCGATGCGGGGGCCGATTAACCAGAAGTCCCAATCGGAATTCTTCAATTGTTCAGGCAAAACTGCTGCATCGTCAAACTCCAGGTGGTTGTAGTTAAAGCTCATGGTAATCGCAGCAATGGGTTGGAGGCGGTAGCCCAGTTCCCCGCCCAGGCGCAAGCGGCGACCATCCCCGTAATAGCCCCCATAGCGCCAGGAAGCAGCGTAGGTAAATACACTCTGAGGTTTGGAAGTAAAGTCGCCCCCAAAAGAACCCCAGTGGTGCTCCGTACCTGTCGCCAAAGTATATCCAGCAAAATTGGTTGGGTCAAAAGGCGTCAGCAATTTGACATAATCGCGGGCAGTCCACACGACCAACTCCCGGCGGTTCTGGAAACTGAAGCGATACATGAACACGTGAGTGAACTCGGTCTGTTGTCCGCTGGGATTGAGGTACTGGTTGTACATCAACAAGGGGCCGTGGTTGATCAGTAGCTTTGATTTTGGGAAGAAAAAATACCCCGCCTGCGCATTAATGTATTGATAGCCCGTACGAGGCACATAGCCCACCTCTGCCCGGTAGTCTTTGCCTACGTTTTCATATTGAAAGCTGTAAGTCCAACGGCGGGCATTGTATGCCAGGTTGGCGGCCATCACTTGATCCTTGCTGTTGACGCCCGGCGAAAAGGATTTGAGGTACATCAGTTTTCCTTTCCAGATGTTATTGGAGGAGAGTAAGTTGTATTCAAAACCGAGGTTGCGGTTGTATTTGCGAATTTTGGTGGGGTCCGTAACCGTTTCAAAATCCAGGGTTTCTTTGTTGATGGCCAATGCGGTGATGTTGGAGCGGGCAAAAATCTGGCGCTGCAGAGCCAAAACCGCAAAGTTCTGACGTGGTGTGCCCTGCCCATCGTCATTGGTTTGCATGTCCATCAGGCCGATGCGCCAGTTTTTATCCAATTTCCCACTCAAACGGGCACCGTACTGGATAGGCGTATTCAAACCGATGCGGCGCGAGAAAAAGGGGCGGATGTTGGCATAACCCACGTTGGTAAACAAGTCGCCATTTTCCAAAAAGAACTGCCGCCGCTCTGGGAAAAACAATTCAAAACGATCTAGATTGGTCTGCTGGCGGTCTACTTCCACCTGGGAAAAATCGGGGTTGACCGTCAAGTCGAGGTTCAGAGCGGAAGTAATGGCAATTTTGGCGTCTACGCCCACATCTCCCGTCGTTTTCCCAGGGCCAGATTTGGTGTAATCCTTGGAAGTGTTGGCCAGGGCATAAGGAATGACCGAAAAGTTAGCCCCAGCCGGCGGGGGTGGTTCGTCCCAAACCAAAGTGCCTGTGTATGCCAAAGAGGCAGTAGGGAACTGGCGCGGTACGGGTGTCCAGGAGGACTTCTCCGTAGTTTTGAGGTCCAATCGACTAAAATTGATGCCCCAGCGGGTAATCCCACTTTTGTAGCGCAGGGTTTTGAACGGCACCGCCATTTCAAAGGTCCATTTGTCTTCTTCCGCTTTTACTTCCGAAGTCCATTTGTTGTCCCAGCTCAGGTTGGCGCTGCCGCCTTCAAACAATAGACCATCCCATTGGGCACCTTCGGCGTTGGAACCAAAAGTAAAACCATTGGTGAGGTCGTCGAAGGGATCCATGAAGAGCAGGAAATTATCGTTGCGCCCAAAATTGAAGTCGCGACGCAGGGATTCCACCATGTAAGGCCCGTCCAGTTTTTCGTAACAAACGGCCAGAAGGTACATGTTTTGATCGTCGTACAACATGCGTACCTCCGTGCGTACCTTAGCTTTGCTGGTGTCCATGGGGAGTACCATGTAAAAATCGGATACCATTTCCGCCTTGCTCCAGGCGGGGTCATCGCCGCTGCCATCTACCTTTAGAGGGCTGTCGGCGCGGTGGATGTGGTATTCAAAGTTGGCGTTTTTCTTTTGGGAAAAAAGCGAAAAAGTTGTGAGCAGCAGTAGTGTACTTGTGCAGAGTCGAAAAAGGTTCATGTTGCAGGCGATCGTGAAAAGGTTAAGAAGGTTGAGGGAGGTTTAGGAACATGAGTCATCCCGAATTTTTGAAAAGTCAAAATCGGGCATAATCCTAATCGCGGAGCGATTGAATTTATAATAGCCCCGGTCGTCCGGGGTTATAGTTGGGTCAAATTGGCGGCAACCACGGCAGTGGTTGAACTCAATTGAGCAAAAAGTTCAACCGCATCCGCGGTTGTGAAACCTTCTGCTACCAACATGACCCCGGACGACCGGGGCTATTCTAAATTCAACCGCATCCGCGGTTTGTTATCCCAAAAATTCGGGATGACTCATGTTTCTCAACCTTCCTAAACTTCCCTCAACCTATTTTTTAAAGTAATCCGCCAATTCCGGACAAGTATTGAGGCATTCTCTAAACACCTCAGTATGCCCGAATTGATCGCGAAAGGTATTGAAAATTGGGGAAATGTAGGGCTCAGTTTCATCTTCTTCCCAGTATGGGTGCTCAAAGTCGTGATGGGCATACTTATCGCAGGTGCCCAACATAAAGGTGATGCGTGCCGCCAATTCCTCATTGGGTTTGGCTTTGAAGGCTTTTTGGTAATAGGCCGTGGCGCGGCTGAGCTGGAAGTACTCCTTGAAGTAGGTTTTGGAATTGGGTGCAAAGGAATAATTTTCCCAGGAAACATAGGGTGAATGGTACAACTCACCCACGGATTGGCCATACGCAAACATCATCCAGCTTTCACCCCAATAAGTAAAATTGTAATAGGCATTGCCCAACAAATAGCAAGCCTCAGCTTGTTGTGGGCCGGGCTGCTCGGCTTGTTTTTGCAGCTCGATCATGCGCCGCAGGATGACTTTTTTGTTGTAAGGCTCCATGGTTTCGCCCTCCCAGGGATAAGTTTTGGTGTTGGCGAAGGGATCTTGATATAGATAGCCACTAAAGGCGTAATTTTTTTCCCAATAATCATCCGGCAGTTGCTCGAAGGCAGCCAAGGCTTCTTCGAGGCGATTTTGCCGAAAAGCAACGGTTCCCTTTAGTTCATAGGCTTGATCCAGGGAAGGGGCTGATTCGACCACTTTCGGTTGGTATTCTTCATTGTCACCATCATAGTAATAAGGCAGTTGCTCCCAAGGGTCGAGTGGAGCCAGGAGCATTTTTTCCAAAGCCGATTGTTCCTTTTTTTGGTGCAGGGCAATCAAGCCATCCAGGTCAGCTAAAGTGGCAAAGCGTTCAAAATAACTGATCCTTTGGTAATATTTGTCCCAACTTTCGTAGTTGTTTTTGGGGATCGTGACGCTGCGATTGTAAAAGAGTCCCGCTGTGAGCCCATCATTTTTTTGCTGGTACATGCGGGAAAAATACAGCATGAGTTTGGGGTAAAGGCGGAGGCTTTCATCACTTTGGGGCAATAAATCCTTCACCCGGCTGAGCCCGCGTGCAATTTCGTCCTTGGCCTCGGCACTAAGGATGTTC